>JANONA010000123.1:0-9107 GCA_031420575.1 Nitrospirota bacterium
TTTCTTGAGGCGGGACATGGCGGCATTGTCCTCGCCATGCACCGTGCCTCCGGCGCCGAATGATTGGTAGAGGGAATCGACATATTCTATAAAAGAAGAGAGGTCATCAGAGGAGAGGTACTCCTTCAGCCGGCCGCCGAAATCAGAAGTAAGCGTGAGCTTGCCATCGCTGTATGCCCCTGCTCCGCCCCAGCCGCAAAGAATGCCGCAGAGACTGCATTGTACACAGGGAACGGACGACTCAATCATGGGGCAGGTGCGCTGCTGGATGTCGCTGCCCTTCTCTATCATGAGAATTTTAAGATCGGGATTTTTGACAAGCTCGAGCGCCGCAAAGATGCCCGCGGGCCCGGAACCGATAATGATGACGTCGTAGGAGGTAGGCATAAAGAATAGTACAGAGTACAGAAGTACAGAAGTACAGAGTACAGAAGTACTTCATCCTTATTTCAGGCTCATGATGTAATCCATGAGTTCGTTCAACTCCTTCTCGGGGAGCGTCAAGACCGTCATCGCCCATCAAACAAACCTCGGTGAGAAGCTCGACATCCATACCCGTGCCGGCTTGATAAAATTCGCGATTCAGAAGGGAATTATTAAAATAGACGGGGTCATGGGAGAACGTTAGATCTTGCCGTCGACAAGCTCCCGCATTTCCTTCCCAGCCTTGAAGAACGGGACTTTCTTCGGCGGCACCGAGACGGTCTCGCCGGTCTTCGGGTTCCTGCCTTCCTTGGCGCGGCGGTGGCGGACCCTGAAACTCCCAAAACCCCGTATCTCGACCTTGTCGTCCCGGGACAATGCGTCTTTGATGCCATCAAGCACGGTGTTGACAACGACTTCCACCTGCTTCCTGGTCAAGCCCTGTTTTTTCTCGGTAATTTTATCGATCAACTCCGCCTTTGTCATGCAATTTCCTCCTGGGAAACAACAGAGTACAAAGTACAAAGTACAGACAACGGCTTTTGATTCAGTCTGTCTTCTGTTTTCTGTCCTCTGTCTTCTGTCTTCTGTCTTCTGTCTTCTGTCCTCTGTCTTCTATCGATACTGCAGTGTCACGGCGCTTCTGTTGACGCTATTGGCAATAACGTCCGCGATCCAGGCGGAAGCCTCTTCCTTTAAATAATCAAAGAAGGGTATCCTTTTCCTTTTTTCGACCACTCTCGGTTTCCCTTTGATCCCCACTAACTTACCCGCGACCTGAATACTGTCCGCCAGATCCCCCAGCTGGTCCACGAGCTTGAGCTCGAGGGCCTGTCTGCCGGTGAAGATGCGGCCGTCCGCAAGGGTTCGCACCTCAGCCGGCTGCAGATTGCGGCCTTCGGCAACTGCCTCAATAAACTGGCTGTGCACGTCGTCAATCACGTCCTGGAGAAGTTTTTTCTCCTGGTCGGTCATTTCCCGGAACGGAGAGCCGACATCCTTGTACTCACCTGACTTCACGACCATCCCCTTCACGCCGATCTTCTCAAGAAGCTTCTCGATGTTGGCAAACTCCATCTTCACGCCGATGCTCCCGGTAAGCGTGCCGGGATTGGCCACGATCTTGTCCGCCGCCGCGGCCACGTAATATCCGCCCGATGCGGCAACTGTCCCCAGGGAGGCGACAACCTTTTTCCCTTCTTTCTTCGCGTTCTTGACCGCATTAAAGATTTCCTGGGAAACGACCACGCCCCCGCCGGGACTGTCGATCCTCAAAACGATCGCCTTAATCGAGGAATCCCCGGCGTAATCGGTCAACTCCTCCACCACCTGCTCCGAGGTGACAAGCAGCCCCTCAAGCCTGACGAGCGCCACTTTGCCGGCCCCGACCACCGGCAGCGCCGACGATGTCCGCGTGTTCCCGGACAGGAGTGGAGTTAGGAGCAAAATGCCGAAATAAAGCGCTCCCAGCGCCGCGGCGGTCGCCAAAACGATCAGAACGGAATTCTTTTTCATAGTGTATCAGCTCCGCTCCTTTAACAGGGCGCCGATGGAGGTATCAAGTTTCTCCTGCTGGCTCATGTAATCTTTCAGGGTAGACCGGTCATTGCCCTTGATCCGCGCCTTGACCGAGAGCGCGATCTTTCGATCGCCTTTGTCAACCTTGATCACCCGGACGGCCACCTCATCGCCTTCCTTGATCGCCGGGGCGTCCTTCATCAGCTCCGATGCGGGGATCAGACCTTCGATGCCATGCTCGAGCTCAACAAACGCGCCGAAGTCGGCGACTTTCGTCACCTTTACGGTTTCATCCTGACCGACCTGGTACCGGTCGGGGATCACCTTGTCCCAGGGGTCCGGCGTCAACTGCTTGATTCCCAGCGAAATACGCTCTTTTTGCGAGTCGATGGAGAGCACAACGGCCCTGGTCTTCTGTCCTTTTTTAAGCGCCTCGGACGGGTGCTTCATATGCTTAGTCCATGACAGGTCTGAGATGTGGATGAGCCCGTCAATGCCCTCCTCTAATCCGATGAAGGCCCCGAACTCGGTGACGGTCTTGACCTTCCCCTCCACCTCGGCCCCCACGGGATATCGGTCACCGATACTGTGCCAGGGATTGGGTTCGATCTGCTTCATGCCGAGCGAAATCCGCTTGCCGGCGGGATCCACGGCAAGCACCTGCGCTTCGACGATATCGCCGACGGCAACGACCTTCGAAGGGTGTTTCACCCGTTGCGTCCAGGACATCTCGGAAACATGTATCAAGCCTTCGATGCCGCGTTCCAATTCGATGAAAGCCCCGTAGTCCGTGAGACTTACCACCTTGCCGCGCGCCCTGCTGCCGACCGAATACTTCTGGGAGGCCGCAAGCCAGGGGTCCTCTGTCTTCTGCTTGATGCCGAGCGAAACCTTCTGCTTCTCCCGGTCATACTTCAGCACCACCACGTCCATCTTGTCGCCCACCTTCACCATCTCGGACGGATGGCTGATCCTGCCCCAGGACATGTCGGTAATGTGCAGCAGGCCGTCAATACCGCCGAGGTCCACGAAAGCGCCGTACTCCGTCACATTCTTGATCGTGCCGGTCACAACCTGTCCCTCGACGAGCGAGGACAACGCTTCTTCCTTCTTTGCGTTCAAGTGCTGCTCGAGGATGGCCCTGCGGGAGAGCACGATATTGCCCCGTCCCGAGTTCATTTTGAGGATCTTCAAATCCAGGAACTGGCCGATCATCCTGTTGAGCTGGTGAACCGGCTTGGTGTCGATCTGAGAGCCCGGCAGGAAAGCCTCCACTCCCCCGATATCAACGGTCAAACCGCCCTTGATCACCGAAAGAACCCGTCCCTTCACCGGGGCGCCGGTCTGATGCGCCCGGTTCAGCTCGTCCCAGACCTGCAGTTTTTTCGCCTTTTCCCGCGAGAGCATCAGGTTGCCGTTCGCGTCTTCCGCGGCCTCGAGCAGCACCTCAAGCTCGTCGCCGGGTTTGAGGGCCTTGAGTTCCTCCGGCGTGAATTGCTCCGCCGGGATAATGCCGTCGGATTTGTATCCGAGATCCAGCATCACGACACCGGACCGGACCTGCAATACCCGGCCCCGCACCACGGTCCCCGACTTGAAGCTCTTCAACGACTGGTCATAGAGCTGTGCAAACTCGGTCTGTTGCGCCGTTCCCTCCGAAGTATCGTTTTCTTCGTGCTCAATGTTTCCGCGACTCTCGTTCATTAAAATACCTTACCTCCCGAAAATGTATGGTCAACGGCGGCGATTATCAACCGACCTTCCCGCGCCTCAGTTTTTTCAAGACACCCTCCAGCACCCAGTCGGGCGTGGACGCACCCGCGGTGACTCCCACCTTCTTCACGCCCGTAAGCCACTCATCCAGAATCTCATCAGCCGTTTCGATATGGTACGTGGGTTTGCCTTCCTGTTTACACACCGAGACAAGCCTGGTCGTATTCGCGCTGTTACGACCGCCGGCCACAATCATAACGTCGACTTTGCCGGCAAGAACACGCGCAGCGTCCTGGCGTTCTTTTGTTGAATGGCAGATGGTGTTGAAGACCTTTAATTCCTTGGAAAGACGCAACAATTTTAACACAATTTCCGAAAAATTACCATACGATTGCGTGGTTTGGGCAACGACCCCCAGACGGGGCTGAAACGTGATTCCCGCCACATCACCCGCGGTCTCCACCACGACCGCGTTGTCGCCGGCATAGCCAAGAATGCTCTGCACCTCGGGATGCTTCTTCTCGCCGATCACGACCACCTGATAGCCTTCTTTCCGAAGCAACTCGGCGTCGCGCTGCGCCTTGCCCACGAAGGGGCACGTAAGATCGATGATCGTAAGCCCTTTGTCACGGGCCTGGGCAAGAACTAAGGGCGGCACCCCGTGCGACCGGATGATGAGAGTATCTCCCGCGTTGAGCGCTGAAAAATCCTCGATCGTTTGCACCCCTGCCTGGCGCAGCCGTTCGACTTCCTGGGGGTTATGGATCAGCGGCCCGTGGCAATAGGCCTTACCCTTACCCGCGATCTCGAATGCCGTATTGATCGCCCGCTTCACGCCGAAGCAGAACCCCGCTTTGTCAGCCAAAAATATTTCCATGGTACTGTTACTTCACCTTCGCTATCTCAGCCAGCATCCTGTCGACGACCTGGTCGATGCTCAGAAAACTCGAATCGATCAGGAGCGCATCGTCGGCCTTCCTGAGCGGCGCGATCGAACGTCCGCTGTCCTGTTGGTCGCGCTCCTCGATCTCACGGGTGATGCGGGCCAGATCTACGTCCATGCCCTTTTCCTTCAGTTCAAGGTACCGGCGCTTCCCCCGTTCCTCCGCGCTCGCCTCCAGAAAAAATTTCCAATCCGCATCAGGGAACACGATAGTGCCGATGTCCCTGCCGTCCATCACCACGCCGCCGTTTTTGCCGAGCTCCCGCTGCAGCGTAAGCAGCCTGGCCCGGACCGCAGGCGATTTCGACACAACGGACGCCATCATCCCCATCTCCGGGGTCCGTATCTCGCCGGTTACGTCGAAACCGTCCACGTAAAACCTCGGATCGCTGTTGTCTTTCCTGATCGTCACCTCGGTCCGCGCGCACAGGTCCGCAAGGCTCTTTTCATCAACCGGATCGAGCCGCTCTTGTTTTGCTTTCCAGCCAAGGGAGCGGTACAGTGCGCCGGTATCGATATAAATATAACCGAGACGCTGTGCCAGAAGCCGGGCCACGGTGCTCTTGCCCGCCCCCGAGGGACCGTCAATTGCGATAATCAAACCATTTTTTTTCATACAAAAGAGGTAACTACTCAGGTTGTCAGGTTCAAGGTTCACGGTTCACGGTTGGCTGCTTTGCTCTCCTGATATTTTTTGAGATAGTTGATGAATCCACGAACGGCAGCACGTGTTCGTCTGGCCTGCTCGTAGACATCTTAGATGATACACTTTTCGAGTCAATTCACGCGCCAGTTGCCAAGCCTCAATATCTTCAAACCGTTCAATCTTCATCACTCTCTAACCTTGAACCGTGAACCTTGGAACTTTGAACCTGAGTAGTTACCAAAAGACAGGCGCCGCTTCAGGGGCCTTTTCCTCCCGGCGCTCTGAGCTCCTTATATTCCGTGCCGGTCAGTTTTTTGTACGATTCAAGCAGCTTGTGATAAGCCCGATATCGCGGATCCATTCGCTTGATCATAGCGACAATAAGTTCCGCTGACTTTTGGTCGCCAAACGCGGCCAGCGCCGCGCCGAGCTCAGCTTCCAACCATCTGCTTTGCGCGGGATCACTTGCCATCTTCGAGAGCGCCGCCGGCGCCCTGCTGTCTTTTGACTCCCCGAGCACGGCGATGATCAACCTGACGTCGCGTGATCCCGGACTTTCCAGATAGGCAAGCATGGCATCGATAGTTTGCCTGTCCGTGGCGCCGATCAGCATTTCCACTCCCGGATTCGCCACAACGGGATCAGGAGACCCGGCGAGCTCAAGGAGCGCTCCGACCGGTCTCCACCCAACGCCGACGATGGCGCGCGCCACCCCGGCCTTCATCGTGGAATCCATTCTTGCAAGCATCTTCACGAGAAGCTCTTTAGTGTCTTCTTCCTTATAGAGAGAAAGCGCCCGGGCAGACCCCATTCGGACCTTCTCCTCGGGGTCGAGCATTCCCCGCATGAGCGTGGGAATAGCGGCTGTTTCTCCAAGGATGCCGAAGGCGACGGCGGCTTCTCCCCGCACCCCGGGACTCTCGGAGTAATCAAGGAATCGATTGAGGATAAAATCCCCGGCATTCGGGTCTTTACGGGTTGCAAGCTTCCTCATGGCCTCGGCCCGAGCCTCGGGATCATTCTTCAGATTCGCCGCGGCGGAAGCAAAAGTTGACGATTCAGGCGACTGTATCTTCAGGAGAGAGTCCGCGTAGCGCTTGACGTCCTCCCACTCATGCAGGCCGAGCGCCACGTTCGTCAGTTTAACGGTCGCGGGCATGATCGTGAGCACCACGTTCCTGACCGGTAACCGCGGCCTTTTAAACGGCGGAGGCGTAAAATCCTTGATCGTTAGTTCAAAGGTGTTCGTTCTCTTCAATTGAACAAAACAGGCAACGTAGCGGTAGCCATACTGTTTTTCCTTGAGCAGCGTTTCCCCGTTCACGGAGAACGACAGCAAATCGGGACGTTGAAACTCAAGCTCGCCGCTCTGAAGCTTTATGATATAAAACCCTTCCGCGGTCTCAATCGTTTCCTGGTAACGGTTTTCCTTTCCGTACCGCGCTTTCACGTCGTAGGTGACGGGCCCGAAAATCGGCTGCTCCGCTGCCTGCGCAAACGCCGTGAAGAACAGGATAAGCGGAAGCAGCGCCGGCAGCGACGTTCTTCCGATCAAGGACGCCTTTTTTCCCGGACCGTTAGGCATATGCCGCTTGCCTCAGCAGTCGCTCAAAACCAGGGAATGACGTGTCGATCCATCCCGTATCGCGCACAACCGTATCGCCCCTGGCGGCAAGGCCGGCCACGGCCATGGACATGGCGATTCGATGGTCGCCGTGACTGTCGCAGATGGATCCGCTGAGCGCATCTTTGCCGATGATCTCCATGCCGTCGGGAAACTCGGCCACGGTCGCGCCCATCTTCCGGAGTTCCCCGGCTATTGTCGCTATCCGGTCGGACTCCTTCACCCGGAGTTCAGCGGCATCCTTGATGAGCGTTTTCCCTTCCGCATACGACGCGGCCACGGCCAGGACCGGTATCTCATCAATGGCACGGGGAATCATGTCGCCCCCTATCTGAACGCCGTGAAGCTTTCGGTACCGCACCCGGATATCAGCCGTTGGTTCGCCTGCCTGCTCACGCTGGTTCTGGAGCGTAATATCGGCGCCCATTGATGAAAGAACATCGATGATCCCGGTGCGGGTGGGGTTCACTCCTACATTCCTGATCAAGAGGTCGGAACCCGGCACAATGGAAGCGGCAACCATGAAAAACGCGGCCGACGAAATATCGGACGGTATTTCGAGCGGCCCCCGAGGCCGAAGAACCTGCCGTCCCCGGAGCGTAACGCGCGTGCCCTGTTCCTTGACCTCCACGCCGAAGAAGCGGAACATACGCTCGGTGTGGTCCCTCGATTTCGAAGGCTCGCTCACCGACGTCTCACCGTCCGCATATAACCCGGCGAGCAAAACCGCGGACTTGACCTGGGCGCTGGCGACGGGCGATGCATACTCAAGCGGCCTTAATCTCCGGCCTCCGCCCCTGATCGTCAGCGGTGCGAGCCTGCCATTTGAGCGACCGTCGATCATTGCGCCCATCCGCCGGAGCGGGTCAACGATCCTGGCCATGGGCCGTTTCCTCAGGTACTGGTCGCCGGTCAGAACGGAGAAAAAATCCTGCCCCGCAAGCAGCCCCGCCAGGAGCCTCATGCCGGTGCCCGAATTACCGAGCTCGAGCACGCTCGCGGGTTCGGAAAGGCCGTCCAGGCCCTTGCCGTGCACGACAAGGCGCGGCGTCCCCAGGCCCTCGACCTCGATGCCCATTGCCTGCATTGCTTTCGCCGTGTTCCGCGTATCTTCTCCGGTGAGAAAGCCGGAAATATGCGTGTCGCCTTCGGCAATGGATGCAAACAGCACGGACCGGTGGGAGATTGATTTATCTCCCGGCGGGAAAATTTCACCGCGGAGTCCTTGCGAAGGTTGTATGTGGAGCTCGGCCATGGACTATTCCAATCCCCTCCTGAGCTCGCTCGCCGACTGGAACAGCTTTTCAAGCTTTGCCCCGTCCCCGTGCCTGATCGCCCTCTTTATCCTGTTCAGCGCGAACTGGTAGTGTTCGATCATTTCAACGATATTTTTTCCGTTCAGCAGGCAGACATCTCTCCACATTTTCGGGGAACTCGCCGCGATCCTGGTGAAATCACGAAACCCGGCGCCTGAAAAATTGATGTAATTCTCCGGACCCGCGTTGAATTCCGCGACAGCGTTGACCATGGCGAATGCCGCCGCATGGGGAAGATGGCTCACCGCCGCGAAAATATGGTCATGCGCATCGGCATCCATAAGAACCACCTTCGCGCCGGCCGCAAGCCAAAGCGCTTTCACCGCTTCAAGCGCCCGCGGATCCGTTTTGTCCGTCGGCGTAAGAATGCACTTCGCGCCTCTGAACAGGGTCTCGGACGCCTCGGCCACGCCATGTTTTTCCTTTCCCGCAATCGGATGGCCGGGAACGTAGTGGACGCCGGGAGGAAGCATTGCCTCCATCCTTTTGACTAACTCTCCCTTGACACTGCCCACATCGGTGAGGATGGCGCCTTTTTTCAGCCTGGGTCCGATCTCGGTGACGATGTGCTCGAAGGCCCCGACCGGCGAAGCGAGGACCACCAGGTCCGCGCCCTCAACAGCCTGTGCCGAGGCCTGGCCCATGTCATCAATCACGCCGATCCTGAGCGCCAGCTCAAGCGTCTCCCTGCTCCTGCCCGCGCCAATGATCCGGCCCGCGAGACCCGTGGCCTTCAGAACCCTGGCAAGCGAGCCGCCGATCAGGCCGACGCCGATGATGGTTACTTTATTGAAGTGAGTCATATGCTCTGCCATATATTCTATGCTCTCTGCGCTATGCAGCGACGATCTTCTCCAGCTCGCTCACGAACCGCGCGTTCTCCTCGGGCAGCCCGATCGTGACCCTGAGCCGCTTCCCGCCCAT
>JANONA010000124.1:0-3379 GCA_031420575.1 Nitrospirota bacterium
GTCTATGCCGAATGCCGATGTCAAGGAAGTCCGCAATGTCGCGATCCTCTCTCACGGCGCAGCCGGTAAAACCTCGCTTGCCGACGCCATGCTCTTCGCGGCGGGCGCGGTGGACGTCCAGGGGAACGTGGACGCGGGAAGCTCCGTGTTCATGCATGAGCCCGAGGAACTCGCCCGGAAGATCACCATCACCTCAGCCCTCGGGTTCGCCGACTGGAAAGGCGTCCGCGTCAACATCATCGACACCCCCGGATATATCAATTTTCTCGAGGAAACACGGGGGACCCTCCGCGCCGTTGACGGCGCAGTCCTCATCATCTCGGCCATTTCCGGCGTAAAAGCGGAAACCGAAAAGATCTACAAGTTCGCCTGCGATTATGAGCTTCCGCGCATCGCTTTTGTGAGCAAGCTCGACAAGGAGCGCGCCGATTTCTTCCGCGCTGTCGGCGATATGGAAAAGTACTTCTGCAAGAATTCCCTCGTGCTGCAGTTGCCGATCGGTCTTGAAACGAATTTTGCCGGTGTCGTTGATCTCATCACCATGAAGGCGCTGATGTTCTCCCAGGACGGGACCGGGAAGTTCGAGGAAAAAGAAGTTCCCGCGAATATGCGGGAGGAGGCCGCGGCCTTTCGGAAGAAATTAGTGGAGCAGATCGCGGAAACCGACGACAGTCTTCTCGAGAAGTATCTGGACAAGGGCGACCTTTCGCGGGAAGACATCATCGCCGGGCTCAAACACGGCACGATCGGGGGCGGACTGCTGCCGGTGCTTTGCGGCTCGCCGGTCAAGAACATGGGGATACAACCGCTCCTGGATATGATCCTCATGTGTCTTCCCTCGCCCGAGGAGCGCGCCCGTGTGGTGCGGATCAAAGGCATTGATCCCAGGACAGGGAATGAAACAACACGCAGGCCGGCCGCGGATGAACCTCTTGCGGCCATGGTGTTCAAAACCATCAACGATCCTTTTGCCGGCAAGCTTTCCCTGGTCCGGGTCTACTCGGGCACACTCAAGGCGGACTCGAGCGTGTACAATGGCTCGAAACAACTGAAGGAAAAAGTGGGGTCCCTGTTCCACATTCAGGGGAAAAAGCAGGTGGCCACGCAGGCGCTTACGGTCGGACAGATCGGCGCTATTGCGAAGCTGAAAGAGACTCTGACCGGGGATACGCTCTGCGCCGAACAACATCCGATTGTGATGGAATTCGCGAAGTTCGCCGACCCGGTCATGTCGTACGCCATTGCTCCGAAGTCAAGGGGAGACGAGGACAAGGTGAGCACGGGCGTTCACAAGCTTCTCGAAGAGGACCCGACGCTCAAGTTTACCTATGACGATCAGACCAAGGAAATGGTGCTCTCCGGCATGGGGCAGGTCCACCTTGAGGTGACGCTCGAGAAGCTCAAGCGGAAGTTCGGCGTCGATGTGACGATGAAGACCCCGAAGGTCCCGTACAAGGAGACCATCCGGGCAAAGTCCAAGGCCCAGGGCAAGTACAAGAAGCAGTCCGGCGGCCATGGTCAGTATGGGGACGCCTGGATAGAGATCGAACCGCTTCCCCGCGGCGCCGGGTTCGAGTTCGTGGACAATATCGTGGGCGGCGTGATCCCGCGGCAGTACATCCCGGCCGTGGAAAAAGGCGTGGTGGAGGCTATGCGCGAAGGCGCTCTCGCCGGGTATCCCCTGGTGGATGTCCGCGTCACGCTCTATGATGGTTCCTACCATACTGTTGATTCTTCGGAAATGGCGTTCAAGGTCGCGGCAAGCATGGGGTTCAAGAAGGCCATGGAGGCCGCCAAACCCGTGCTCCTCGAGCCGATCATGAGCGTGGAAGTTGTTGCGCCTGACGATACGCTTGGGGCCGTGATTGGGGATCTGAACTCGCGGCGCGGCAAGGTGCAGGGCGTTGTCCCCCAGGCCGGCGGCCAGTCGATCAAGGCGCTGCTGCCGATGTCCGAGATGCTCTCCTATGCTTCGTCCCTCAACTCCCTTACGAGCGGCAGGGGCATGTACACCATGGAGTTCCACGGCTACGAGGACGTCCCGAGCCATTTAATGCAGAAGATCACTCAGGAACGGGCCGCGCAGCAGGCGCACCACAACCAGAAGGAAAAATAATCCATGTACAGAAAAGACACCCTTTCCAACGGGATCCGGGTCGTGTCCGAAACCCTGCCCAAATCGCGCTCGATCTCCATCGGCGTGTGGGTGAAGGTGGGATCCCGCCACGAGCCGCGGGAGCTCGGCGGAATCTCGCACTTCATCGAGCACCTGTTCTTCAAGGGCACGGAGAAACGGACCGCCAAGGACATCGCGATCGAGATGGACTCCATCGGCGGGGAGATGAATGCTTTCACCTCGCAGGAGACGACCACCTATTACGCCAAGGTTGTGGACGAGCATCTGCCCGTGGTTATCGATATCCTGTCGGACATTCTCCTCGGTTCCAGGTTTGATCCCGTGGAGCTGGAGAAGGAGCGCAAGGTCATTCTTGAGGAGATCAAGAGTGTGGAGGACACGCCCGACGACTACATTCATGAGCTCTTCACGAACACGGTCTGGCCCGATAACTCGCTCGGACGCCCTATCCTCGGGACCAAAGAGACCATCAAGGCGCTCACGCATAAGGACATCATTGCCTATATTGATGATTATTACAGCCCCCGGGAAATCGTGATCTCCGTTGCCGGCAATTTCGAGCATGCCCGGCTGATCGAGCTTTTGAATGCGAGCTTTGGGAAGCTTTCGAGGGCCGGTGTCCCTAAAAAAGAGGTCATGCCGGTGTTCACCAGGGCGGTGGCGGTGAAGAAGAAACAGCTTGAGCAGGCGCAGATCTGCATCGGCTGCAAGGGCATACACTACATGCACGAAGACCGCTTTGTGATTTCAGCGCTCAATACGGTGCTCGGAAACAGCATGAGTTCGCGTTTGTTCCAGGAAGTGCGGGAGCAGCATGCGCTTGCCTATTCCATCTATTCCTATATGACGTCGTATCGCGATACGGGGCTTCTCACGGTCTACGCGGGATCGGATCCGGCGAATGCGCTCGAAGTGGTCCGTCTTGTGATCAAGGAGTTCAAAAAAATAAAGGACGAGGGGATCACGCCCGCGGAAGAAACAAGGGTGAGGAACCAGATCAAGGGAAGTCTCGTCCTTTCGCTCGAAAGCAGCAGCAGCCACATGAGCAGGCTCGCGCGGCAGGAGATCTACTTCGGCAAGTACCTGTCCATGGACGATATCATTAAGAATGTGGAGAAGGTGACGGCCGAGCAGGTGCAGCGCGTGGCCCGGCAGCTCTTTGCCCGGGAGAATATATCACTTACTATCCTCGGGCCGCTCTCCAGGGCCGATGTGCCGGATACGGTTTTGGAGATATAGGTC
>JANONA010000125.1:0-2922 GCA_031420575.1 Nitrospirota bacterium
CTTGGACGGGCTGCACGGGGCCAGGAGCTTCACGCTGGAGCGCGCATGGACCGTCGAAAGCGTTTTCAAAGGCCCGAAGAAGTCACCCTCAAGCTCCGTCACCCCTTCGTTGTTCAGGATACCGTGCGCCGTCCTGCCCTGGACTTGAAATCGTACAAGCTTCATCGAGCGCCCCGCTCTTACTGCTTTTTATCAATCCACTCCAGCAGCTTGTCTTCCGGGAGATAACCGGAAAGCACGACGCCGTCGTCGCGCACGAGCGTTGGAGTGCCGCTGAAATCCAGGGATTTGGCAAGCGCTTTGCTCCTCTCCACCGCATCGGCGGAACACGTAGGCTCAGGCGCTTCTTTACCGCTGAACACGTCGTCGAGCATGGTGAGAGACTTGGAACAGAGCACCGCCTGCGCCTTTTTCGGCGCATCCTTATGCATGGCCAGCGGATTCATTATTATGGCAAAGGCGATATCGTCGCGCTTTGCCACAACCTGCTTCATGATCGTATGGAGCTGACGACAATAGGGGCAATCCGGATCAGTGAACACGATGACCTTCTTCCTGGCCGTTGCCGCGCCGAGGACGATTGCGTCATCGAGTGGAATCCTGGAGACGTCCACTTTGCGCGCAGGCGGCTGCTTCCCGATTGACTCGACCGGCACGATCTGCCCCGCGATGAGGAATTTCTTCGAAAAGTCGAGATAGAGCGACCCTCGTTTTCCCTCGCCCGCATCCACGTCTATCTGCCACACGCTTTTGAGCGGCGATACCTTGATCTCCGCGACCGTCCCGTTCGGAACGATCTTTTTCACGATCGCTTCCGCTTCCTTCTTGTCGAGCTTGTGGCATTCCGCGCAAGCCTTGTCGCCTTTTTTGGCTGGAAAAGCGTAGGCGCTATAGGGCGCGATGAGCAGCGCAAGTACGGCGATGATGCTGTAATATCTTTTCATGTGATTATGATACCCCCTTTAAGTGTATTAGTCACTTCAGGTAACTACTCAGGTTGTCAGGTTCACGGTTCACGGTTGGCTACTTTGCTCTCCTGATATTTTTGAGTTGGTTGATGAATCCACGAACGGCGGCACGTGTTCGTCTGGTCCCAGTTGCCAAGCCTCAATATCTTCAAACCGTTCAATCTTCATCGCTCTTTAACCTTGAACCGTGAACCTTGGAACTTTGAACCTGAGTAGTTACCCCTAAATAGCATCTTCGGGCAATTCACCTACTTCCGCGCAAGCTGGTCCTGCGTCAGTCCGAACCTGCGCTGACGACCCTGGTAATCGAGAAGCGCCTCCAGAAGGTCCCGCTCTTCGAAATCGGGCCAGAGAGTATCCGTAAAATAGAGCTCGGCGTAGGCAGCCTGCCAGAGAAGAAAATTGCTGATGCGCTTTTCGCCGCTCGTGCGGATGATCAGGTCCGGGTCCGGCAATCCCGCGGTATCGAGAAAGGAGGAAAAGACCTCTTCCGTAACGCCGGCTGATCCGCTGTTCGCCGAATGCATGCGCTTGATCGCTTCCAGTATCTCACCGCGCCCGCCGTAGGACAGCGCCAGGTTCAGGACCATGCCGGTGTTCTCTGTTGTCTCGGACACAGCCCGCTCGATCCACGTCAGCGCTGATGCAGGGAGCCGATCTATCCTGCCGATGGTGCGGAACCGGATCCCGTTCGCTTTCATGGTCGCGATCTCAGCCTTCAGAAAGGTCCCGAGCAGGTCCATGAGGAAACCCACTTCTTCCCTGGGTCTGCCCCAGTTCTCGTCGGAAAACGCGTACAGCGTAAGTGCCGGGATACCGAGCTGCCGGCACTGTTCCGTTACGCGGCGCACCGCGTCCACGCCCCTCTTGTGCCCCGCGACACGCGGCAGGCCTCTGCGCAGCGCCCACCGGCCGTTTCCGTCCATGATGATGGCAACGTGTTTCGGCAGGCTGTTCATATCCACCTGAGCGCGAAGCCGCTCAAGAGCCTGGCTTTTACTTTTCACCTTAAAATCCCCTCTTTTTCTCATTGGCCGGAGCGAAGAACGGCTTGACCTCCCCGAAGGCGTCCCGCTTGGTCCTGAGATCGAGCATGGCCGTGATCGTATCGAGCGGCCTGGCGTCATCGGCGTAGAATATCCCCGCAGTCACGAGATACCTGCCGTCCGAGGGAAGTATCTCGATCGTCACGACCACGTCGAGATTGAAGGTCCGGCCCAGCTCCTTGATCAGGGAGGCGTCGCGCTGTTTTCCGTTGTTCAGGAAAGCCATTCCCTTCTCGCTGTCGAGCAGGTCGAACCGGCCCTTTTCCTTCAAACGCTCGGCAAGCCTCTGGATAATCTCAGGATGTTCAGCCCGGAGAGGGACAAGCGCAAGGCCTATCTTCTTCGGTGTGATCCGCGCCTTGTCTCCCTCCTTCGGCGCCCTCTTTTTTTTCTTCATCACGCCGGTGGACGTTGTCTCGCCCACCACGGTCACTTCGAGGCTGCCGACCTCCTCCTCAATACGGCCGATCGCCATATTGGTCACGGGGTGGAGTATCTCCTTGCCGTCCCTCCAGACCGTGAGGACAACACCTTGTTGCAACCCGTCCTTCGTCCCCAGCGCAACCGTAAGCTGGTCCCCCGCCACGGCCTTTACCTCACCCTGCACCCTGGGAAAGTACGACGAGATCGCGGTCGCCAGTTCGTCCACTGAGGTATATTCCTTCATGCCGAGCGGCTTCTCCCCGGCAGCCGCACTCGTAAAGAGGACCATGGTGAGCAGGCACTGTATAATCACTTTTTTCATTTTGATGGCAACCTCTTTATTTATTATTCCTTACTCGACCTTCACCCGTATCTCCGTTTCCCACGACTTCCCCGGCGAGAGCGAGAGGCGCCAGATCGGCATCACCATCGAGCTCTGATACACCCGCTCGAACCCGGCCTCGGATTGCGAGACCGTTTCGACC
>JANONA010000126.1:0-5274 GCA_031420575.1 Nitrospirota bacterium
AAACTCGGCCATATCATATACTCCAACTGCTTTCCGCCCCATGCCGGGATCATCATGCGGACAGTCCCATTCCCGTTCAGGCTGGTGGAGGGGATACCCACGGAACTGAACCGCCTGCTGTACGAAGGCAAGGTCGATGTATCGCCGTCATCGTCCATTGAGTATGCCATGAACCCCGGCAGGTACCTGATCCTTCCCGACCTCTCCATCACTTCGAGAACCAGGGTTATGAGTATCATCCTCCAGAGCAGGGCGCCGCTCACCAATCTCGATAAGAAGACCGTGGCATTAACGACAGCATCGGCAACGTCTATCGTGCTGCTTCGCGTCCTTCTTGAACTCCACCATGACGTGCATCCCGGATCTACGAGCTTCGAACAGGGAGTGGAAGACCCCTTTGGCAAGGCCGATGCGGCGCTCTTCATCGGAGACCTCGCGCTCACGCGCAACCCCGATCCTGAATACCCCTACCGATATGATCTCGGCGAGCTCTGGCATGAGCATACCGGCCTGCCGTTCGTCTTTGCCCTGTGGCACGTGAATTATAAGAAAAACATTGATAAAGACCTTGCGGTGCTTTATGATGTTCTCAGGGAATCCAGGGCCTATGGGCTGGCGCATCTTGCCGAACTTGCCGACGTCCATGCGGACAAATTCCACGTCCCGGCGCCGCTCCTGATGAAGTACTGGAGCTCTTTCAATTTTTCTCTGGGTGAAGAAGAAAAAAAAAGCCTCCTGACTTTCTACGGGTATGCAGCGGAGCTCGGCGTGATTCAACCGGTGAAGGAACTGCGGTTCTGGAGCCAAGGGTAATGGGGACGAGGATCGGGAGAGAGCATGTCCGCGCCGCGAAAATACGACGACCATAACACGCATAGTCATGATGACAGCCAAGGTCACGAGAGACAAGGTCACGAGAGCCAAGGTCACGATCAGCATCATGCCCATGATCCGGGACAGGCTGATTCGGGCGGGGAAAAAGACCTTCTGATCGCGCTTTCGATCACGCTTCTGATGATGATCGTCGAGGTGATCGGCGGACTGCTTTCGAACAGCCTCGCCCTGCTGTCGGACGCCGGTCACATGCTGACCGACAACCTTGCCCTCATGCTTTCGTTCTTTGCCATGAGATTCGCCGCCCTGCCCGCGACGGAGCGGAAGACCTTCGGGTTTCACCGGCTTGAGATCCTGGCCGCGTTCGTGAACGGCATCGTGCTCGTTCTGATCTCTCTTGCCATCATGTACCATGCCTATCTGCGGCTGGTCGACCCCCAGCCGGTCCAGGGCGCGTTGATGCTGGTCATTGCGGTCATCGGTCTGGTTGCGAACATCATCGGCGCGCTTTTCCTGTTCAAGCATAGCCATACCAGCCTGAATATTCGCGGCGCCTATCTGCATATCGTGGGCGACGCCCTCTCGTCCGTCGGCGTGGTCATCGGCGGCATTATCATCATCACCACGGGGCAATACCTGATCGACCCGATCCTGAGCATCCTGATTTCGCTGGTGATCATCTACGGCGCGTGGTCGCTCATCAAGGAGTCGGTTAATATCCTCCTCGAAGCGGTACCGGCCCATATGAGCATCGAGGCCGTTGCCGGGGAGATTGCAAAGATCAACGGCGTCCGCGAGGCCTACCATATTCATGTTTGGTCCCTCACCTCCGGCGTCTATGCCATGAGCGCCCACGTGCTCATCGACGACCAATTAGTCAGCCGGAACAGGGAAATAATCGACGAGATCAGGTCACTGCTTGCGGATAAATTCAAAATACTGCACAGCACCATTCAGCTCGAGTGCGAGAAGTGCGACATGAACCCCGTATGCAGACTGCCCGATGCTGTACGGAATAACCGGTGAGCCGGACCAATGCTTACAAAACGCACCGCCGTTTGTGTCACGGTGCGACGGCGGATATGGCGCCCACGGGAAAAATAGTATGTCGCGGGCCGAGCTGAAATATGGAGACCTCATCGAACGTGAAAAGGGTTCTTCTCACCGGCGGCACCGGTTTCATCGGAAGCCATCTGACGGAACTGCTGCTCAAGAACGGTTATTCCGTACGGTGTCTCGTTAGGGACCCTTCGAATCTCCGCTGGCTCTCGGGACTGGATATTGATGTAGCGGTCGGCGACTGTTTGCTGCCGGAAACGCTTGTTGACGCTGTCAAAGAAGTTTCGGTCGTCGTTCACGCAGCGGGACTCACCAAGGCAAGGCATCCACGGGAATACTATGAGGTGAACCACCTCGGTGCCAGGAATATTTTGACGGCTTGTGCGCGCCATAATCCTGATATTGAGAAGTTCGTCCTGATCTCAAGCCTCGCCGCGGCAGGCCCGAGCGTGGACGGGAAGCCGGTCAGGAACAGCGATCCTTCTCACCCGGTCTCGGATTACGGCAAGAGCAAGCTTCTCGCCGAGCATGAGGTGCTTAGATACAAAGAGACGTTCCCGGTAGCGATTCTTCGGCCGTCGGCGGTGTATGGCCCCCGGGACCGGGACCTGTACGAACTCTTTCGCTGGGCCGGCCGCGGCATGACGATTGAGATCGCCGGCGGTGAGCGCTTTCTTCAGTTCTGTTATGTCGGGGACCTCGTACAGGCGATATCCCTCGCCATGGAGAAGCGAATACCGAGCGGAAGCATATATTTTGTGGCCGAAGACAGGTCCTATTCCTGGTCCGAGTTCAGGCGGACATTGTTGACAACAGGTGAAGTGAGAGCGATCAATATCAAAATCCCCTACGCGGCGGCATACCTGATCGGTCTGGCATCGGAGCTGGGGAGCGTGTTCACGTCCAGACCCGCGATCACGAACAGACAAAAGGTGCGGGAGGCTTCACAACAGTACTGGATCTGCGACCTCGCTCCAATCGAGCGCGAACTCGGGTTCAGGCACGCGTTTCCCCTGCACAAAGGACTCGAGCTCACCTGGAAGTGGTACCGGGAGCAGGGGTGGATATGATACTACAGAAGTTAAGAAGTTGAGAAGGTAAGAAGGTAGGAAGGTAGGAAGGTAGAGGTAACAATACATCACATCAGGCGAGCCGGAGGTAGAAGCGTTGGACTTATTTGAAAAGTGCAGGAAGTACACCGCCGCAAAAGAAGTGATGGCAACGGGATGTTATCCATACTTCCACGTCGTGGAATCGGAGCAGAATCCCGAGGTGATCGTCGAAGGCAGGAAGATGCTCATGCTCGGATCGAATAATTACCTCGGACTTACCAGCCACCCGAAGGTGAAAGAAGCCGCCATCGAAGCGATAAAGAAGTACGGCAGCGGGTGCGCAGGTTCCCGTTTTCTGAACGGCACTCTCGACATCCATGTCAAGCTTGAGGAGAAGCTCGCCTCGTTTTCCCGCAAAGAAGCGGCGCTGACCTTTTCCACGGGCTATCAAACCAACCTCGGCATCATCTCCTCACTCGCGGGCAAGGACGATGTAGTCGTGATTGACAAATCCGACCACGCCAGTATCTACGATGCCTGCAGGCTGTCGTTCGCGGAAATCAAGAAGTTCAAACATAATGACATGAGCAGCCTTGAGTTCGTTCTGCGCGAGTGCGGAGACCGGGGTAAACTCGTGGTGGTGGACGGCGTGTACAGCATGGAGGGCGACATCGCGCCGCTCCCCGATATTTTGAAAGTCTGCAAACAGTACGGCGCTCGTCTCATGGTTGACGACGCCCACGGCGTGGGTGTGCTCGGAAAGACCGGCCGCGGCGCCGCGGAGCACTTCGGACTTGAAAAGGAAGTGGACATCATCATGGGCACGTACAGCAAGTCCCTGGCCTCCATCGGAGGCTTCGTGGCCGCAAATGAGGACGTGATCCACTATATAAAACACACCTCGCGGCCGCTCATCTTCTCCGCGAGTCCGTCACCCGCTTCAACGGCTTCGGTATTAGCGGCCCTCGAAATCATCGACCAGGAGCCGGAACGCAGAGAACGCCTCTGGCACAACACGAACAAGATGAGGAAGGCCTTCAAGCGGATGGGGTTTGACACCGGCGTTTCCGAGACGCCCATCATCCCGCTCCTCATGGGCGAGATGGAGCAGGCGTTCATGATGTGGAAGATTCTGTGGGAAGAGGGGGTATTCGTAAATCCCGTGGTCCCGCCGGCAACGCAGCCAGGCCGCTGCCTGATCCGCACCAGCTACATGGCGACCCATACCGATGAGATGCTCGACCGGGCGCTGGGGATACTTGAGAAGGCGGGGAAGAAGCTGGGAGTAATTTCATAACAGGACGCCTATGCGGATAGAACAAGTATCGGATATGCGGGGTTTGTACCAGTTCATACGCTTTCCCTGGAAGGTATATCAGGGAAATTCCAACTGGGTCCCACCGCTCTTGAGCGAGATGAAATTCGTCCTGGGCAGGAAGAACCCTTTTTTTCACCACGCGGAGGCCGCCTATTTTCTCGCAAGGAAGGACAAGGAGGTCGTCGGAAGGATCGCGGCCATCGTTGACCGCAACCACATCAATCTCCATAACGAGCAAGCGGGCTTTTTCGGCTTTTTCGAATGCCTCCCTGATGTGGCTATTGCACGGGCCCTGCTGGACGCCGCGGCTGCCTGGCTCAAAGGGCGCGAGCTCGTTCTTATGCGCGGGCCCATGAACCCTTCGACCAATGATGAATGCGGTTTTCTTCTGGAAGGATTCGATTCGCCCCCCATGATCATGATGACCTACACGCCTCCCTATTACCTCGATTACATGGAACAGTGCGGCTTGACCAAGTCCAGGGACCTCTTTGCGTATATTTCGACGATCAAGGACGTGGCCGTCGGCGCAAGGCTCGAGAGGCTCGCGTCAATTGTGCCGGCCAGGATCCCCGGCCTCACGGTGCGTCCCGCCAACATGAAGAAATTCGCGCGGGAACTGGCCGTGGTGAAGGATATCTATAACTCGGCATGGAGCCACAACTGGGGTTTCGTGCCCATGACCGATGAAGAGATAGAGTCCATGGCCAAACGGCTCAAATCCCTGATCGTGCCGGAGCTTCTGCTCTTCGCGGAATTAAAGGGCGTTCCCATCGGTTTTTACATGGCAATCCCCGACTACAACCAGGTGTTAAAAAAGATCAACGGCAGGCTGGGGCCCGTGGAAATCATGAAATTCCTGTGGTATTCGAAAAAGATCACGGATATCAGGGTCATGACCGTCGGCGTCAAGGAAGAGTATCGCAAGAAGGGTATTGAAGCGCTTCTCTACCTCTCGTCATTCAAAGCCGCCCTGCGCAGGGGGTACGAACGAGCCGAGATGTCCTGGGT
>JANONA010000127.1:0-8675 GCA_031420575.1 Nitrospirota bacterium
ACCCTCGGATCCGCAAAGGCATACCCGATGTCCGCCAGGAAGTTTCCGAGCATGGTCAGAAACGCGGCCGGCGCCAGGATGCCCATGGCGAGGTTGTAGTCTCGCGACATGACTGATTGGAACATGAGCTGCCCCATCCCCGGAATGCCGAAGACCTGCTCCATGATCACGCTGCCGCCGATGATGCCGGGAAGGGAGAGGCCGAGGATGGTGATGACCGGCATGAGCGCGTTCCGGAGCGCGTGCCGGTAAATGACCGCCCCCTCGGAAAGGCCCTTTGCCCGCGCCGTACGGATATAATCCTGGCGCATCACCTCAAGCATGTTATTGCGTACGTAGCGCGAGAAACCCGCCAGCCCGCCGAAGGCCGAGACGAAGACCGGCAGGATCAGGTGCGCTCCCCAGTCCGAAAGTCTGCCCCAGATGGTGAGCCCCGTTGTATCAAGGCTCTGGATGCCGGAGATCGGCAGAATACCCCACTGCACGCCGAAGAGGTATATGAGCAATAAGGCAAGCCAGAACGAGGGCGTGGAGAATCCGATGAAAACGAAGAACGTCGTGAACCGGTCGAGCAGGGAGTATTGCCGGGTGGCGGACATGATGCCGATGGGTACGGCGATCAAAAGCACGAGCCCGAGGGAGAGCAGGTTGATCGTGAGGGTGATCGGGAGACGTTCGAGGATTTTGTCCTTGACCTTGCGGCCGTCGGCAAAGGCCTCGCCGAAATCAAGGGTCACGAACTTCTTGAGCCACGTGGCGTATTGTTTGTGGAAAGGCTGGTCCGCGCCGTAGAGCTTGCGGAGGCGCTCTCGCGCCTCGGCGGACGCCTTTGCCGAGAACTCCATCTGCGCTTCGGCAGGGCCGCCCGGCGCAAGGCGCATGACGCCGAAGCTCAACACGGTGATGCCGAGGAGGATGGGGACCATCAGGAGCGCGCGTTTTATGACGTAGGTGAGCATCGGCCGGCGGTTATCCCATTACCTTGTACACGAGATCGAATGGTTTGGCGGGCTTGGAGAGCTTGATGCCGGTGAACTGGCCGCGACCGGCTTTCTGGACCGGTTGGTGATCGAATTCCATGACCTCGATCTTCTGGGTGAAGTCGGAGTCATTCCCCTTGATGCGGATGGTGTCGCCGACGGCCAGTTCGCCGAAGTCGAGTTTGACCGCTGCGATGGAGGTTTTGTCGAAAAACTTTATCACTGACCCTATTCGCTCTTCCATGGGAGTAATCATAGTATAAATTTCACGTTATTTCAAGGTAAAATCCGGTCCCAGCGGCTCTGTTCGATAATCGGGATGAGAACGCTGAAAATGTATAGGGTGACGGGCACATAGCGCTTGACAATAGGGAGGAGGGTGAGTATTATATGCCCTACAAGTCAGGGGTAAGCAGTGCGGTTGTACCTCGGGGCGTGGCGCAGCCCGGTAGCGCGTCTGCTTTGGGAGCAGAAAGCCGGAGGTTCAAATCCTCTCGCCCCGACCATTTAAAATCGCGCCTGTAGCTCAGATGGATAGAGCAACAGCCTTCTAAGCTGTGGGCCAGGGGTTCGATTCCCTTCAGGCGCACCATTCAAGTGCGGATTGACAGAGTGCGGATTGCTTGTTGACAAATAGCAACGGAAAATATAACATAATTCCGCAATCCGAAATCCGCAATCAAAAATAATAACACGGTGGGCGTAGCTCAGTTGGTAGAGCACAAGGTTGTGGCCCTTGTGGCCGCGGGTTCAAGCCCCGTCGCTCACCCCAAGATTCAAGTGCGGAGTGAGGAGTGGGGAGTGTGGAATAGGGACGCAAAACGGCAGGTCCTTCCGCGCTTCGCATTCCGCACTCCGTATTTTATTGCGCCCGTAGCTCAGCTGGATAGAGCGTCGGACTTCGAATCCGCAGGTCGCAGGTTCGACTCCTGCCGGGCGCACCAATCAATTTCATGTGGTAAATAATTGATAGTTCCGAGTTCAAAGTTCAGAGTTCAGAGTAAGAGACCGACCAAAAAGTAAAATCTTGAACTACGAACTGTGAACTCTGAACAGAAATATGCGCCCGTAGCTCAGCTGGATAGAGCGTTGGCCTCCGAAGCCAAAGGTCGCAGGTTCGACTCCTGCCGGGCGCACCAGGATGCCGCAAAGGGAAAAAGGTCCATCAGTTTTTTGCGGTCCATTAACTTCTTGCCTTTTTTCGAATTTCTATAGTATACTTGGCCTGAGAAGTCCCTCACACCCTAAGATTTATCCGCTCTGCGTTGTAAAAAAGCTGTTTCGATGCCAGCCCAACTCCGGGAGAAGAACCGTGGTCATAGGCCTGCCCATTGCAAAGGTTCGGTTTACTCTCCGTGCGCTCGATACCTTGTCCCTGCCGCCCTACAAGGGGTCGGCTTTTCGTGGCGGGTTCGGTCATGCCTTCCGAAAAGTCGTCTGCGCCATACGAAAAAAGGATTGCACAGACTGTTTGCTCAAACACAAATGCGCCTATTCCTACGTGTTCGAGACCCCTCCGCCTCCGGACACTGTGATCATGCGCAAGTACCCGCGTGCGCCCCATCCCTTCGTGATCGAGCCGCCCGACGAGAACAAGCAGGTATACGAGCCGGGAGAGACGATGGAATTCTCTCTTGTGCTGATCGGCAGGGGCCGTGAGTATCTGCCCTATTTTGTCTACGCCTTTGAAGAACTCGGGAACATGGGCCTCGGCAGGGGCAAAGGCCGGTACCGGATCGAGAAAATCCATGCAGGCGGGGAAGAGATATATACCGCCGAAACCAGGACGCTCAGAGAACCCCGAAATGCTCTTGTCATACCTGCCCAAACCGAGCCTGTTACAAGCCTCACCCTCACCTTTCTGACCCCGACAAGAATAAAATACGAAGAACAGCTCGCGCCTGATCCCGAGTTTCACATGCTGATGCGCAACCTCCTGCGCAGAATCTCTTCCCTTTCCTATTTCCATACCGGGAACAAGATGGAAGCGGATTTCAAGGGAATCATCGAACGGGCCGGAGCCGTCAAGACTGTCCGCAAGGACCTCACCTGGATAGACTGGGAGCGCTACTCAACGCGCCAGGATGCGCGCATGAAGCTCGGCGGGTTCGTCGGCACAATGGCATTCGAGGGCGACATCATGGAATTTATGCCTTATTTGAGGATCGGCGAAATAGTGCATATCGGCAAGGCCACGAGTTTCGGCCTGGGAAAGTTTAGGATTGACCGTGAGAGGACGACATGAAAAATATCCTTCTCGCCGTGACCGGACTGACTCCCCAGATACTTACGGAAACGCTGTACTACTACACTGTTGTCGCGAATCCACCGGTTGCTTTCGACGAAATCATGGTCATAACGACCGCAACCGGCAAGAGAAGAATCCTCGACAACCTTCTCGCACCGGAAGCAGGATTTTACCATCAGCTCTGTAAAGATTACGGCGTCAGCGGCATCCGTTTTGACGAGTCCTGCATCGTAACGATCGGAGGCAGTAGGCCGGTCGAGGACATCCGCAGTGTGGCGGACAACGGCATCATGGCAGCGCAGATTCTCGGCGTGGTGAAGAAACTCACTGCCGACCCGACAACGGCCCTTTACTGCTCCATCGCCGGAGGCAGGAAAACCATGGGCGCCTATCTTGCCCTTGCGCTCCAACTCTACGGAAGGACGCAGGACAAGCTTTCCCACGTTCTCGTAACCCCGGAATTTGAATCGTTGCCCGATTTTTTTTATCCTCCCCCCGAAGACCGGATAGTCCAGGGCAGGGCCGCCTCCGGCAGGTCCCTCACGCTCCATACCAGGAACGCGAAGATTGATCTCGCGGACATTCCTTTCGTCAGCCTCCGAAGCTCTTTGCCGGCCAGAGGCAACTTTCCGGTCGCGGAACTTGTCCGGAAACTCCAGGCTTCCGTGGAAGGAGCGAAACATCAAACAAGCCTGCGGATCAGTTTGCGGCAAAAGAGAATATGGGTGAGCAACGTGGCAATAAGCTTGCCGCCGAAAGAGCTGGCGTTTTACTCGTTTTTTGCCGATGCCAAGCGCAAATGCGGAAAAAAGAAGTGCGGCGCATGCTCTGAATGTTTCCTCGGCATAAATGAACTGACGGCGCCCGAAACAGGAGCGAAGATTCTCGGCCGGCACAGGACGATAGCAGGACGGTATTCGGGCCACTTGGAACGAACCGAGGCAGCCTGGAAGCGAAGCCCGCCTGATGAAAACCACTTTCTTGGCGCGATCAGCAAGATCAACAGGGCGCTTCGAAGGAACGCTGACGAGCGGGATTACCCCTTGGTCGAGATTTCCCACGTCGGAACATACGGCAACAAACGCTACGGAATTGCCCTGGACAAGCGACATATCGAACTTTGAATTAACAAGGTTGTTGTTCTGGTCTTTCTATCACAGTTATGCCATAGTGCATACGTCAGACTTTAAATATCGAACTTTGAATCCACCGAAGGTGGGGTGATATCATGGATGAAAAAAACCGGAAAGAATATCTGTCGGTCGTGCTGGGGGCGCTGCTGCATGACATCGGAAAGTTCATGCAGCGGGCGGAGTTGGAGAAGGTATATCCTGAGATCGTCGAAAACTACGACGGCTTTTGCCCGACCGGAGAGCACGGAAGGCCCGGCTATCTGCACGCTGCCCATACAGCCTATTTTATTGATCGGTACATTCCCGATGGACTGATTGAGAAGGCCGAACTGTACAATGCAGCACGGCATCACAAGAATGTGCGGGGCGATATATACAAGGAAGCGGATATGCTTTCTTCTGGTATGGATCGTGACCAGCGGGAATCGGATGAGGAAAAGGGGAGAGATGCCTACAAACGGGAACGTCTTTACTCAGTTTTCGAAGCGGTCGATCTTAGTGATGAAAATGATGCAAAGGAGATGCGCTATCGGTACGAACTAAAGGAGTTGAGTGATGACCTCGGCATCGCCTTCCCAAGGGAGAAATCAATCCTGCAGCCGGCTGAAGGGGAACTGCTCGTGCCTGAATATCTGCGGCTATGGAACGGGTTCGAGAAGGAGGTACAAAGCATCGCCGCGACCGGGATCGAGACCTTCTATTCGGCGTTGAGTCAGTTGCTGCTGAAGTATACCTGGGCTATTCCGAGTTCAACCGTGGATATCCCCGACATATCGCTGTATGATCATTCCAAGACGACAGCGGCCATTGCCGGGTGTCTTTACCTCCATCATGCGCCTGCTTTGGATGAGAAGGCTCTCCGGAACGGAGAAACAGAGAAATTCATTCTGCTGGCCGGCGACCTGTCGGGGATTCAGAACTACATCTTCAATATTACGCACTTGGGGGCAGGTGGAAGCGCGAAGCGGTTGCGGGCGCGGTCGTTTACCGTGGCGATATTAGCGGAGATCGTTACGCACAAGTTTCTGAGAGCGTTTGGGCTTGTCGATTCACATGTTCTTATGTCGTCGGGTGGTAAGTTTTACCTGTTATTGCCGAAAATGGCCGGAGCCGATGTGCTGATTGAGCAGATCGAAAAGGAAGTGGCACAATGGCTCTACGAGAATTTGAATGCCGAGATCGGCCTCAATATAGCGGCGCTAAATCTTGCGGGCAAGGATTTTAAGCATTTCAATACGGTGTTTTCGACGATGAATGCGCTCCTTCAGAGGAAGAAGCAAACGCCCTTTTTAGCTATTCTCAAAGGTTCTCAAGGATGGTCCGAGAAGTTCGTCCTCGGCCATGCGGTTTTTGAAGACGAAGAAAAGCTTTGTAAGGGCTGCGGAAGACTTCCCGGAACGCATCAGGAAGAAGATAAGTATTTTTGCCGGTTCTGCTCGCAGGATAAGAAGATCGGGCAAAAACTGCCGTTGGCCGGACAGATCGCTTTTCATGATACTTCGGATGCAGGGGAGTTTGCGCTGCTCGGTTTCTCGTTTGACCTGGTGAAGCAGGGGGAGAAGTACCAAGGCAAGCCCTACTTGGTCACCGTACTTGGAAAGTGGATGACAATGTCAGGAGTGCCGACGGGTCATAAGTATACATCGTACAGGATCCCCAAGCTTGGAAAAGAGGACTGCGAGAATTGCCGAGACCATGACTGCGAGGATAAAGGCAGTGTTGTATCTGGCAATCCGATGATGTTCGAGTGCATCGCGAATAAATCAAAAGGACGAGCTGTCCTTGGATACCTCAAGGCAGACGTGGACAGGTTAGGCGAAGTATTCGCATTTGGTCTGAAAGGCCGAACGAACAGCGTTTCTCGGATCGCCACGATGAGTCGAATGCTTGATCTCTTCTTTTCCGGGTACGTTGAGAAGTTACAGGCAGAACGCTATCCGCACATCTATACGGTTTACACTGGCGGTGATGACCTCATGATGATTGGGCCATGGGATAACGTAGTCGATTTTGCTCGGGAAATGGAGCGAGAATTCCGGAGGTTCACTTGCAAGAATCCCAACATTACCTTGTCCGCAGGCGTCATCCTCGCCAAGCATCGGATGCCGGTCTTCAGGTCCGTGGAAATGGCGGAAGGGGTGCTACATGAAGCAAAGGAGCAACCGAAGGGCCATGGCAGGGACCAGTTCTGGCTTTTCGGAGACTCTATGAAATGGGACAAGGTGGACAGCATTATTGGGGAAGCAATGAATGTTAGCGACTGGATAGGTGCGAAGAAGATGTCCACGGGTTTCGGCAGAAATCTGCTGATGTACGGAAGACTGAAAAAGCGGTTTGACGAGACCCGCAAGACCGAGTTCCTGCAGTACCTGCCGCTGTTGTCTTACGACATCGCCAGGAATATCAAAGACAATTCTGTCAGAAGCTGGGCTGATGGTCTAAAGGAGCCAGGTAATCTTACAATGACCCATCTTGCGGTCATTGCGAATTATGCTTTGACAGCGAATAGAGGCGGACGAAATGATAAATGACATGAGGTCCAGTTTCGAAAAAGCGGGGATGAAAGCAGGAGGTGATGCCATGCAGAAGAAGTGCAGACAGTGCGGAAAGAACTTAAAGCCGGATAGCAAGTTCGATACCTGCTTTGAGTGTGGCAGCAAAGGCAGGACGGGCGCTTCGGTTCCCAGCGATCTGCCGAAAGAGTATCTTGAACTGCTTGCGAGGGGCTATCATGACGCGAAAGGAAATGTTTGGGAAGAGCTGATAACCACCATGGCATCCCAGGTAGCCCAGGTTGTCGGCGCGGACAAAAAACTTACCAATGGTCAGCTCCGGCGTTTCTACCAGCACGCAAAGGCTGCCGAGAACAGGCTGAATATGACGGGAGATTGGCCCGCTGTCAATATTGACGTAAAAAAGTTGGGTCCTTTTGCGGCCGAGGCGAAAGCCAAAGGCAAAATACCGAATGCATTTTTCGTATTTCTTGACAGAAATGTGTCAATGATCAAGAGTCAAAAAGACTTTGACGCGTTCCTGCAGCATTTCCAGGCTGTCGTTGCGTTCTTTACATACCATTATCCCAGAGTTTAAAAAAAGGAGGGAAGAATCAATGAGACTCATGAAGAATATGGTGCTTAGCGGTACGATTAAGTGCGAGACCGGACTCCACATTGGAGGTTCACAGGACCAGATGGAAATCGGGGGCGTTGACCTGCCGATCATTAAACATCCGGTCAACGGAGAGCCTTACATCCCAGGCTCATCGCTCAAGGGTAAGATGCGCTCTCAGCTTGAAAAGAAGCATGGAAGGGTGACCGAGAGGGGAGAGCCGTGCATGTGCGGAAAGGAAGACTGTCTTGTGTGCAGGGTTTTCGGCGCGCATAAGAACGTCAGGCATAGTCTGGGCGCGACCAGAATACTAGTTCGCGACGCGCTGATGAGCAAAGCTACTCGCGATGAGTATGCACGGCTGGCAAAAGAAAAAGGATTATCCTACATCGAGAAGAAGACCGAAAATATTATCAACCGGAACACCGGCACAGCAGAGTACCCCCGCTCCCAGGAGCGTATCCCCTCAGGCGCGGAATTCGACCTTGAGATTGTCATTCAACTCCTCGACATTGACGGTGACGGTAAAAGCGTAGTTAATTTTGTCAAGGAAGGGCTGCAACTCGTGCAGGAAAGTTACCTCGGCGGGTATGGCAGCAGGGGGTCGGGCAAGGTGAGTTTTAACAACGTCAAGCTAGACGGAACAGCTGTCACACTGTGAGGTACAATGAAAACCTACCGTGTTCGACTGAAAACTGCCACCAGTTTCATTACCCCTCTGCACGCTGATACACTTTGGGGACACCTGTGCTGGCTGGTGAAGTGGCGGGATGGCGACGAGGCTCTTGTCGCGTTCCTGAAGGAATTTGAGACGGACCCTCCTTTTGTTCTGTCGGACGGTTGTCCCGGCGATCTGCTTACGGCGCCGTTCCATCTTTCCACACTTGTGAAGGGTGGTGACGACAAAAAAAACTATGCCATTCGGAAGGGTTTAAAGGCAGTAAAATGGCTTTCACCCGATGAATTCCGGACCGTGCAGGAGGGGGGACTGTTTGATCTAACGGGAGCGGCACGAAAAGGCTTTCATCCCTCGACCACGCTGCACAGTTCCATCAACCGAATAACCGGTACGACGGGCGACGAAGGCTCCTTGTTCGAGCTCGATGAGTTTGTATTGCACGGGCATGACCATGTCTCCGTGTATGTCAAGGTCAAGGCAGGATCGGAGCAAAAGGTTTCGAGCCTCTTTGAGGATCTTTCGAGGAT
>JANONA010000128.1:0-4057 GCA_031420575.1 Nitrospirota bacterium
CAGGGCAGGACGGCGCACGGTATCCTGAACAACGAAGGGGTGACGGAGCTTGAGGGTGACTTCTTCGGGCCTTTGAAAACGCTTTCGACGGTCCATGCGCGCTCCAGCGTGAAGCTCCTGGCCCCGTGCAGCCCGTCCAAGGTCATCGCTGTAGGGCTTAACTACCAAGACCATGCAAACGAGCTGGGGCTGCCGGTCCCCGATACGCCGATCATCTTTCTCAAGCCGCCCACGGCCATCATCGGTCCCGGCGACGCTATCCTCTATCCCGGGATGAGCGCGCAGGTGGACTACGAGGCTGAGCTCGGCGTGGTGATCAAGGACCGGGTAAGGAACGTCAGGCCGGAAGAGGCGCTTGACCATGTCCTCGGGTACACCTGCGCGAATGACGTTACGGCGCGCGATCTCCAGAAAAAGGACGGCCAGTGGACCCGTGCCAAGTCCTTCGACACCTTCTGCCCCGTCGGCCCCTGGATCGAGACCGACCTCAATCCCGATGACCTTCTTGTCGAGTCTTATCTCAACAACGAGCGACGGCAGTCTTCGCGGACCTCGCGGTTTATTTTCAAGGTGAACTTTCTCGTGAGCTTCATCTCGGAGATCATGACGCTCGAACCCGGCGACCTCATCATCACCGGCACCCCGGCGGGCATCGGGCCGATGAAGCCCGGCGACGAGATCGAAGTGAGGATCGAGGGGATTGGGAGTTTGAAGAACATCGTTAGTGCAAATTGAAAAATGCAAAGTGCAAATTGAACTTCACGTTACACTTTGAACTTTGCACGCTGCAATAAGGAGGCTTCATTGTCCCAGGAACCCTACATCCAATCCCTTTTTGCCGAGCGGATCGGCGGTACACTGTTCGGCAAAGAGCAAAAGATCTACAAATTCGAAAAGATCAAGCGGGCCAAGCGCGCCGCGCTCGCGGCCCATCCCGGCGTGGAACTCATCGATTTCGGCGTGGGCGAGCCCGACGAAATGGCCTTCCCCGGCGTGGTCCAGGCGCTCCAGCGGGAAGCGGAGAAGCCCGAGAACCGCGGCTATGCCGACAACGGCATCCAGGAGTTCAGGGACGCCGCTGCCCGGTATATGCAAAAGGTCTACGGCGTGGGTGGGCTCAACCCCGAGACCGAGGTGCTTCACGGCATCGGGAGCAAGCCCGTGCTCGCCCTGTTCCCGGCGATTTTCATCAATCCCGGCGACGTGACGCTCATGACCGTGCCCGGCTATCCCATCATGGGCACCCACACCCGCTGGTACGGCGGCGAGGTCGTCAACCTTCCTCTTCAAGAGGAGAACGGGTTCCTGCCGGACCTCGATGCCATTTCAGCGGACGTAAGAAAGCGGGCCAGGCTCCTATATCTTAATTATCCGAACAATCCCACGGGCGCGGGCGCTACGACGGCCTTCTTCGAAAAGGTCGTGAAGTTCGCGAGGGAGAACAGCATCATCGTGGTGCACGACGCGGCCTATGCGGCGCTCAGGTACGGATCGAAACCTTTTTCGTTCCTCTCCGTTCCCGGCGCAAAGGACGTGGGGGTTGAGGTCCACTCGCTCTCGAAAGCATTCAACATGACAGGCTGGCGTCTCGCCTTTGTTGCGGGAAATGAGCGCGTAATAGCCGGTTACGGAAACGTGAAGGACAATTACGACTCGGGCCAGTTCAAGGCGATCCAGAAGGCCGGCATCTATGCCCTGGACCACCCCGAGATCACGGATGAGATTACGGCCAAGTACGAACGCAGGCTCCGGGCCATGTCCGGCGCGCTGGCGGAGCTGGGGTTCAACGCGAAGATGCCGGCAGGCACGTTCTACCTCTACGTGAAGACGCCGAAAGGCGTCAAGGGCGGCAAACGGTTTGCGAGCGCCGAGGAGTTTTCGGAGTTCCTCATCACCGAGAAGCTCATCAGCACTGTGCCCTGGGACGACGCGGGAGCGTACATCCGCTTTTCCGCCACCTTTGAGTCCAAGGGGCTTGCCGATGAAAAGCGCGTGCTGAACGAGTTTAAGAAGCGGATGAGCGGGCTGCAGTTCGAGTTTTAAAGGACCAGTTATAACCTGTGATGTTTTGTCAAGAATCGAGAAGTGACCACAAGAGGACCACTGCTGCGATGAGCAAAGAGCTAACCCACTACGCTGATTTGCTTGGCGAAGTCAGGACACGCATCCGTCAGGCGCAGGTCAAGGCAACCCTTTCCGCTAACGCAGAAATGATCCTGATGTATTGGGACATCGGCCGCATGGTAGAGGAAAGGCAGTCCCGGGAAGGATGGGGCGCATCAGTCATCCCGCGACTGTCTCGCGATCTTCGAAACGATCTGCCCGAAGTAAAGGGATTTTCAGAGCGTAACTTAAAGCTCATGGTTCAGTTTTATCAGGAGTATCCAGATGTTACGGCAATTGGGCAACGACCCGTTGCCCAATTGAAATCAGCTTCCAGCGAAGCCGAAGAATTGCCACAGCCCGTAGCAAAATTGGATAAAACGGCTTCCAAGAACGAGAAAGGGCAACGGTTTGTTGCCCAATTGGGATGGGCGCAGAATGTACTGTTGATGCAAAAAATAAAAGACTTGCCGACTCGTCTCTGGTATATGCGGCAAACCTTGGAAAACGGCTGGAGTCGCGATACCCTCGGGCTGATGATCAAAAGCAACGCTCACAAACGGCAAGGTAACGCAGTAACCAACTTTGAAAGGCATCTGCCTGCTCCGCAATCCGACCTGGCCCGACAACTTCTGAAAGACCCGTACATTTTCGACTTCCTCACTATAGAAGAACCGTTCCATGAAAGAGAACTTGAAACCGGACTCGTTCGCCACCTCGAAAAATTTCTTCTTGAACTCGGCCAGGGGTTTGCCTTTGTGGGGCGACAGTATCACATGGAAGTTAGCGACAAAGATTTTTATCTCGATCTGCTGTTCTATCACTTGAAGCTGCGCTGCTTTGTGGTCATCGAGCTAAAAAAAGGCGACTTTAAACCCGAATACGCCGGGAAAATGAACTTCTACTGCTCCGTGGTGGACGATAAACTTAAACATGAAAACGATCATCCCACCATCGGCTTGATTCTTTGCCAGGACAAAGACAAGGTGCTTGCCGAATACGCTCTTCGCGATATCCACAAACCTATCGGCGTGTCAGGCTATGAGCTTACCCGCGCCCTGCCGGACAACCTGAAATCCAGTCTACCCTCCATTGAGGTGATTGAGGCTGAGATGAGTGGGGATGTGGGGGAATGATGGCCGTTTGTCACCTATTCCCAGACCTTGGTCCTGGCCGATTGTGCCGACACTGTGGGCACAATTTGCAGAGATTCATCGAAGAGCAGATGAGGGAGGCGGGGCAGGATGGGGCATTGATGAGTTTTAAATGAACTTAAATGTAACAATTGAAGATTTGACCCCCTTTACCCCTATTTTGACCCCCTTTACCCCTATTGCTATTCTATCCGGACGTTGTCAGGGAGCTATTGGGGTCACAACCATATCAGGGTCACGTCTTGCTGTTGCGATGTTATGGCCCGTCCCCTCCGCATGGAATATCCCGGTGCCGTCTACCACGTCACATCCCGCGGGAATGAGAAGTAAGGAACACAAGAAGCATATCGCCTGATGCACCATGGGAATATTGTTCAAGCGACTGACCCTCATGATGTGACCGGTGCCGCCTGTATCGGGTTTTCATCATAGAATATCGCGAAATCAGTCGGTGCCACAGGCTTATCTGCGTTGCCAGGCTATCGACTCAAGAAATCATCAACCGCCGCTTTGACCTGTTTCAGCGTTTCGGTCAGAGCCGCGGTGAGCGGTCGCAACTCCTCCCACCGCAGAGTGAAGCAGTATGCATGCACAAAGAAATGTCTGAAGGAAAGATAATTGGAAAGGGCATGGTACAGTTCGTTTGAGATGATCCCGGTATCGTGGGATGTTCTGAGGAGGTCCTTGTGCCACGTTGATGAGTTTTCCAGTGCGACGCCCTTGGCATACAGGATTCGCTTGAGGATGTTTTCCACTCCGTTGTAAAAATTGTGCAGGAAGGTGGCCATCGCCGCCAGTTC
>JANONA010000129.1:0-2170 GCA_031420575.1 Nitrospirota bacterium
ACGGAGATGGTGATTTCCAATTTCGGATTGCGGATTTCGGATTGCGGATTTGATGCCACGAACTCAAAAACCGCTTCGCGCACGGCATCCGTAATCATCCTCCTTGGCACGGGATTGATTGCCGGCTCGCCGACAGGAATCGCGAGGCCCGGCTTGGTCACGAACCCAACCCCCTTGCCGCCGCGAATTACAACTTCTGATTGCGAAATTAAATCCGCAATCCGCAATCCGCCTGTCCTCGGCTCCCCACGGGGGCAATCCGCAATCAAAGAGACTTCCGCCCTTATCTCCGCGCCGTTCGTGATGTCCGGGTCATCACCCGCGTCCTTGATCACGGAAGCCCACGCTGACCTGTTCGTGCCTTCTCCCCTGAACCCTGAACCCTGAACCCTGAACGTCACCCTACTTCCATCCGGAAATGGTATAGTGGCTGTTTGGATAGGGTTTTCATTCTGCAATCCGCAATCCGCAATCCGCAATATGCGCCATACTGCCGCCTTCGCCGCAGCTGCCGCGCACGCGCCGGTAGTAAAACCGGACCGAAGTTTTTTATTTTTCGATTCCACGCCGCGCCTGTACTCCCTGTTCATGGTAATGCTTGATCTCGCGCATCTCCGTCACCAGATCCGCGGCTTCCATGACCTTCTCATCCGCATATCGTCCGGTTATCACCAGTTCCACTTCCCTGGGCTTCAGTGCCATGAGCTCCAGGAGGTCCTGCACCGTCATCAACCCGTAATGGGCAGCCACGTTCGCCTCGTCGAGGATCACCACGTCATATTCCTTCGAGAGAAGAATGTTTTTGACTTCTTCGTATCCCGTCTGAGCCGCCTTGATATCGGCAGGAGACGGTTTTCTCCCCATGATGAGGCCTTTGCCGTACTGCTTTACCGTTATCCGGTCACTGAGTTCTTCGAGCAAGGCATGCTCGCTGCACTTCATTTCTTTGATGAACTGCGCGATGAATATCCTGAACCCTGCCCCGGCGGCCCTTACAGCGAGCCCCAAAGCCGCGGTGGTCTTGCCCTTGCCGTTTCCCGTATAAACCTGGATGTATCCTTTACGCATGATGGCCCTTTATTGTCTTGATGATCTCCCGCCGCGCCTCCCCGACGGTGAGCGGGATCTTTTCGAAGGGCACGCCGTCCTCGTTCTTGAGCCGGTAGATCAGCTCCGCGATGTGGGGAAGCCTGAGCTTCACCTGCGCCATCTCCTCGGGCGCCGTAAACACCTCCGCCGGAGGGCCACTGCGCACGATCCGCCCCTTGCTCAGAATATAGAGCCGGTCCAGAAACAGCGGGACCAGGTCAACGCTGTGGGTCGCCATGATCACGGTCACTCCCTGCTCTTTATTCAGTTTTGTAAGCAAGTCCATCATCTTGTACTCGCCCATGGGGTCCAGGCCAGCGGTCGGCTCGTCGAGCAGTAGTATCTCATGCCCCATGGCCAGGAGCCCGGCAATGCAGATCCGTTTCTTCTGGCCGAAGCTGAGATGATGGATGGACTTTTTGGCGAAACTGTCCATGTCCACGGCATTCAGAGCGCTGTTCACGCGGCGGACAATTTCCTCCTGGTTAAAGCCCATGTTATGAGGGCCGAAGGCCACATCCTCAAACACCGTAGGAGCAAAGAGCTGTTCGTCGGGATTCTGGAACACCAGCCCGACCTTTTGGTAAATCTGCTTTGGAGAGAGTTTCCTCACATCGGCGCCATCGAGAAGGACCGTGCCCCGATAGTCCTTTATCAGCCCGTCCATAACTTTGAGCAGCGTCGTCTTGCCCGAGCCGTTCGAGCCCAGTATCCCGACAAATTCACCCTTCCGTACTTCGAGAGCTATGTTGCCCAGAGCCTGCGTCCCATCGGCATAGGAAAAAACATCGATGGCGACCGACAGTCGTGTATCAACACCCTTCTGACTCCTGACTCCTGACTCCTGACTTCTATTTACATCTTCCATAACACTCCCATGACTATGAGCAAAAGCGCTGATGCGAAAAGCTCCATTGATTTGAAAGGCCGGTGCAAGAGTATCGGCATATCGCCGTCATACCCCCGCTGTACCATGGCCACGGTCGTGTTCTGGCTGTGATCAAAAGCCTTGATCGTCAGGGCGCCGGCCAGCGTTCCAAAGGAGCTCAATCCGCGCCTGACGCTTGAATAGCCAAGGCGG
>JANONA010000130.1:0-4157 GCA_031420575.1 Nitrospirota bacterium
AATGATATCGATTTTCCCTTCTTTTGGTTCTCCTTTGATCTTCACCCCGTCGCCCATGAGCGCGTTTCCCAGAGCATAGGCCGCATCGTTCTCATGCATCTCGTCTTCAGCGACCTGGAGCACGAAGAGATGCTCCTTGCCGAGCCGCTGGAGATGACAGATATCCTCTTCCCGGATGATATGCCCTTTCTTGAAGGCGCGGCCCTTGAACTCGCCCGGCCTGATTTCCGTAATATCGTGAGCAAGGACCGTACCGACCGCCTCTTGTACAGGAAGAGTTCTGGTTCCCGTTCCCGTTCCCGTCTTCTCGTGAGACGTGTCACACATATGAACCTCCGAGTGAAAAAATCTAAATTACAAATCTCAAATCCCAAATAAATTACAATATCTAAAAACCAATTTTGAGATTTATTTGTGCTTTGGTTTTTGTTGATTGATGAGCCTCTTGCAAAAGTCTAAAACACACCAAACTGTCATTTCGACCAACGGGAGAAATCTTTGTTTTTATTACAGTGAAAGATTCCTCTCTTCGTTCGGAATGACACGAAAAGGGACTTTTGCAAGAGGCTCTGGTGCTTAAAATATCTTCTTGAATTTTTCATCCACGAGCTCCTGGATGCCTTTTTCCAGCGCCTCGTATTTCTTCAAGAACTTCCGCGCATCATCGGTCAGCGTCGCGCCGCCGCCGTTCTTGCCGCCCGTCTGGCGCACAACTAATTTCACGCCGAGCCGCTCCTCCATGGCCTTGATGTGGCTCCAGGCCTTGCGGAAGGAGATATCCACTTCCTTTGCCGCTTGGTTGATCGAACCGTGGGAATCCACAGCCTCCAGAAGAAAGCGTCTACCCCGTCCAAAGACCGGATCGCCGTCAACTTCGATCCAGATTTTTGATCTGATATCCAGACCGTTATGCTTTTTCTGCATAACGCCTCACAAAAAAATTGCGCTTCGCGCTTTGCACTTTGCAATTGCTGTATAATACCCGCCTTTGGCGCAGGCAACGCACAGAACCTTATCGTCCTGACACACCTCTCTCATGTCCTGCACGTACTCGCCGCAGGAATCGCACTGCATTCTCCGCAGCGGCCTTCCGGGCATATCCTCAGGCTGCAATTTGACGCTCACTTCCATCACGGCAAAAAGATCTTCATCAGACATGATCTTGTAAGCCTCAAGCTGTGCCGCATATTTGTTTTCGATTTTGGGGAAGCGCTCTTTTGCTTTCTGACGCGACTCTTCTTTTGCAACAACCCTGATCGCCTTGCCCGTTCCGATATTAAGAAAGGTCGCCGCCATCTTGCCGTAATCCATGAACTTCATCGTCCGGTGACCGAGGCTGCATCCGGTGACGGACTGGACCGCATCCGTCGCGCACCGGTCCATCTCGACGAATACAATGATGTTCTTCCGATCCCCGCCTTTCGCGTCTTTGATCCCGATCTCGCGCAACCCCAGCATGGACATCCGGACGCCGAGCACCTGACCGGGACAGAGGTGGCCGTGGATCCTCACTGACTCGTCGAGGAGTGTCATAAAATCAGATTGCCCGTTTGTCATCATCTATGTCCTCGCGGATTCAACTTCGAAGTGCAACTTTTAACGGTTGCTTGGTATAGCGAATTGTCGTGCCGAAGAATACCTCGAACGGGGTACTGAAGTCAAGCACTTTTCGTGGCGCGACCGCTCGACAACAACGTGCCGCCTCGTATTTCAACGAATCGGCTTGTCCAACAGGTTTTTAACCCCATCGGTCATAAAGACCTTTCCCTCTTCATCCACAATAATCGCCTCGGCGCCGAGCTTCTTTACGAGCTTCAAGCCCTCCTCGGGGCCAAGGATGAACGGGACCTTGGCAAGCGGATCAATGAGCGCTCCCTTGTCTCCGATAAGGGTCACGGATATGACGCCCTTTGATGGTTTCCCGGTCCGGGGGTCTATGATGTGATGATGCCGTTTCTTTTCCCTGATGACGAACCGTTCATAATCGCCGGATGTGGAGACATATTTATCGCTGAGCTCAAGGACGGCCAGGGTCTTGTCATGCTCCCGGGGATGCTGTACACCGATCCTCCAGGGCGCGCCGTCAGCCCTGCGCCCCAATACCCAAATATCGCCCGCAACGGCAATGATGGCGTTCTGAATGCCGCGTTTTTTGATTATATCGGCCGTCCGGTCCGCCATATATCCCTTCATGCCGCCGAAATCCATAATCATGCCGGTTTTTTTAAGAAAGATCGTCGAAGCCTTTTTATCAATGATGATGTTTTTATAATTCACGCGGGGACGGACCCGCACGAGCTCGTCGTCCGTAGGAACCGTGCCCTCCTTGAGCCGCATCCGCCACAGAACGACGAAGGGACCGACGGTCACATCGAATACGCTGCCCGAGAGCTTTGAAATCTTCGCCGCATGTTCCACAACCTCGATCATCTCCGGCGAGACGTTCACCGGATGCTTGCCCGCGGCCAGGTTGACCTTCGTGAGCTCGCTGCCGGCCTTATAGAGCGACATCATGGCATCAAGCCGTCGCAGCTCCGCCATCCCCGCTTCAATGGCTGCTTCGCCCTCTTCGGGCGACCGTGCCGTGACCGTGATAGTGACTTCCGTGCCCATGATCGTCTCGGTCTTCTGAACGGTACTGGCCCTTGTGCACCCGGTGAAGAGCGCAACCGCCAGCATCATGAGAAAAAACGAACGCTTCATATAATTTTTGTTCTCCTTGTCAAGGGCTCATGAAACACGGGGGAATCCGGCGCTTCAGCGGAGGGGGGACCGGCTATGCTTTGCCCAGCTTTTTCTTGACAAGCAGGTTCCTCGCCGCTGTACGCACCGGCGCTGGAATATTGCGGCTCTTTTCAAGAATAGCGAGTTCCCGTTCCGACATCCGGGGGATAAACCCGAGTGAAATACCGACAGGGGTCTTGGGGTTGTTCACCAGAGCGGCGGCAATCGCGGGTTTTCTCGCCCATTCGGCGTTGGTCCCTATCTTGCGGATAACATCTTCGCTCAGATTTGTTGACTTGGCGAAGGACTCCACCTCACCGGTGGTGATCCTGGGGTTTGCCAGCACCCCCAGCGCGATTATCTTACTCGAATCCCGGATCAACAGTCCCCTGGCGTCCTTTGCGCCGGCCAACGCGAGCTTTATCTTCTGCGACACGGTCATTCGCTGTATCTGCTGCATGACATTCAGTTTTTTCTTTTCCGTCCCCTCCTGGGTTTCACCTCCTGCCGCGGTATCCCCAAGCACTACATCTATGACGCGGGTGCTCGAAATGAAGCTTTTGATCTCATCCGAGGCTATCAGGGCAATGAAGGCAAGCGTGGTATCGTCTAAGTTCGGGCAACGAACGAGCTCGCGAATAATGTGCTCATCATCGCAATAGACCTGGGCAATGCGGTCAAGAATCCGGGCGGGCGTGCGAACATCGAGGATTATGGCCCGAAGGGCGATCGGTGAACAGTATTCGATATCCAGCGGAAGCTGCCGTCTGAATTTTTTTGCGAGTATGATTTTCCACCGGGTGGATTCGTCCATCTGCCGCACCTCATGATCGCTTAACAAGTTACAAATCAAATTCTACTCAAAATGGCAAGAAAATCTAAAAACCATTTTACCACGGATTAACACGGAGTTACACTGATTGAAAACAAAGAACTAAATCTTGAATTCTTTTCCGTGTTCACCAGTGTGCATCCGTGGTAAATATGATTTTATTTTTGGTTCCGGCTTGTCCGGGTTAGGGTATTGTCAAAACCAAACCACGGATTTCTTCAGCCCGGCGCCGGCAAGGGCAGCTTGATCGTAAAGAGGGCGCCGCCCGCCTCCCTGTTCCGCAACTCGATCCTGCCCTTGTGGGCCTTGATGATCCTGTTGGTGATCAGCAACCCCAGTCCCGTGCCCCGCGGCTTCGTGGTGTAGTAGGGATTGAAGATGTTCTGCATGGCCTTGGCTGAAAGACCGGGCCCCGTGTCCCCGAGCTCGATCGCCGCCTCCCGCGCTTCAGGCAGCGCATAGGTCCTGATGAAAAGCGTGCCGCCGTTCTCCATGGCCTCCATCGCGTTTTTCATGATATTGATCACGGCCTGCTTGAGCTGCTGCGTATCGACCATCAGGCGCGGGAGGGAAGGGGAAAAGTCCCGTTCAATACGGATGC
>JANONA010000131.1:0-2943 GCA_031420575.1 Nitrospirota bacterium
CTCGTGGTTGATGGGCCAAGAGAAGGGCGGGAAACGCTGGTATTAAAGAGGTCACAGAGGGGGAGGGAAGTTAGTATTGCATATTCCCCTCTGAATTCAAGATGTTCTCTGAGTTCTCTGTGGTTATATTTTGACATTACGTCCCTGAGGGCGAGGGGATAAAAAGGCGGGGCGGGAGGAAGTACAATGAATGGTGGTGCCTGGAAAAGACGAAATCTCCTGAATGGGACGAGGTCATTGATAAACTGGCAGGGGAGATCAAAATGCGGCATTACTCAAGAAAGACGCTCAAAGCCTACGCTGACTGGTCCCGCAAGTTTCAGATCTATTTGAAGAACAAGCCGCCGGATGCGCTTTCGCCTGCGGAGGTGAAGTCCTATCTTACCTATCTCGCGGTGAACCGCAAGGTTTCCGCGTCAACGCAGAACCAGGCATTCAATGCGCTCTTGTTCCTGTTTCGGCACATTCTCAAGAAGGATTTCGGCGACCACAAGGACATCCCGCGCGCGAAACGTTCGAGCTATATTCCCGTGGTTCTGACGCGAAATGAGGTCGATGCGGTCCTGCGCCACCTGACCCAACCGTATGCTCTGGTCGTGAAGCTGCTGTACGGCTGCGGGCTCCGCCTGTTCGAGTGTCTGAAGCTGCGCGTGCAGAACTTCAATTTCGACGAAGGCGTGCTGACGGTCATGAATGGAAAAGGGAAGAAGGCGCGCACGGTCCCGATCCCGCAGTCGATCATGCAGGAACTGCTGGCGCAACTCGAGCGGGTCAAGGAGTCCCATGACGAGGACCTGAAGACCGGGTATGCCGGCGTGTTCCTCGACGACTCGTTGGACAGAAAATACCGGAACGCCGCGAAAGATTTCGTCTGGCAGTGGTTTTTCCCGCAGCAGAATTTGACGTTTATCCCGGAAACACAGGTACTGCGCCGGTTTCATTTGAGCGACAAGGATGTGCAGGCGCCGCTGTACGAGGCGGTGCGCAAGGCCAAGCTCACAAAGCGCGTCACATCACATACCTTCCGCCACAGTTTTGCAACTCACTTGCTTCAGGCGAACTACGACATCCGCACGATCCAGACGCTCTTGGGGCACGCCGATATCAGGACCACGATGATCTATACCCATTGTGTGCCGAGTAAAACACTGAAAGAGATGAAGAGTCCGCTGGATTTCTGATGCAGCAGGGCCGCTGTCGGATGCGATGGGATTGGCTTTGCGGGCTTGTTATGAGCCTATTGAGCCTACGCATAAATTAAAACCTAAATTAGTTGGGTTGCTAAACCGCAGCCTGATTGTCCAATAAGCGACGAATTCATAAGTAATTCAGTGTGTTACGATGCGCAAATCTTAGTGAACTGCGAGGTCTGAGACTATGAAAAAACTCAATATCTTAATCACTCAATCACTCAATATTGCTTTCACGCTTCTCTTCGCCTGCGCCATTCCCGCTGTTGCCGATGATCCGCTTACGGACGAGCTCACCATCGCCGCGGTCGGCGACCTGATGCTCGGAGGCAGGGCCGAGCCTTTTCTCAAGAAGTTCGGCCCGGACTACCCCTTCGCCGACGTGATGCCCTTTCTCGCCAAAGCCGACGTGGTGGTGGGCAACCTTGAGTCTCCGATCTCCACCCGGGGCACGGCCGTGGGGAACAAAAAATTCACATTCCGAACCGGGACGATCGCGGCGGAGGCGCTTGCCAAGGCCGGCATCCGCGTGGTGTCGCTTGCGAACAATCATTCCATGGACTTCGGCCCGCTGGCGCTCCAAGATACCCTCAGGGCGCTTGACGCGAGCAATATCCTCTACACCGGCGCGGGCATGGACCTCGATGACGCCCGCTCCCCGGCGATCCTGAAGATCAAGGGGAAGACGATCGCCTTCCTCTCCTACTCCCTCACCTTTCCGCTCGAATTCTTCGCATCAGCGAACAGGCCCGGCACCGCGCCGGGGTATGCGGACTTTGTGAGGGCCGATATCGAGAAGGTAAGGCCTTCGGCTGACCTTGTCGTGGTTTCATTCCACTGGGGAGCGGAACTCATGACCACGGCCAAGGACTACCAGGTCGAACTGGGCCGCAAGGCCATTGACTGGGGCGCCGACCTCGTGCTCGGCCACCATCCGCACGTGCTGCAGGAGCTCGAGGTATACAAAAACCGCCTCATCGCCTACAGTCTCGGCAATTTCGTGTTCGGGTCCGAGAGCAACCGCACGAACACCAGTATGATACTCCTTTTGACGTTTCAGGGCAAGAGCCTTGCGCGGGTTGAAGCGGTGCCGCTGGATGTGAACAACTACCGGGTGAAGTACCGGCCGCGCGTGCTCACGGGCCAGGCAGCGCGTGAGGCGCTCGAAAGCGTCAACGCCGGTTCGGAACGGTTCAAGACAAAGCTGAAAATCGCGAACAACGTCGGGACGATCCTGCTCGCCCCGGCGGAACACGGAGAAAAAATCGAAGGTGAGAAGGTGGGAAGGTGAAATAATCGAAGGTGAGAAGGTGAGAAGTTATGAAGATGAACACACAAGCAGTTTGTCAAGATTATTCCCGCATCTTCCCACCTTCCCACCTTCTCGCCTTCCCACCTTCCCACCTTCCGCGCTCATTGCTCCAGCGCCTGGTAATTCACCTCGAACTTCGTCCGCGACCGGAGCTCCTTGAGCCACTGCTTGTACCGCTTCTCCTCTTTTTCCCGCCGCAGCTTCAGGGCGATGTCCTTAGAGGCCTCGTCAAAACCGATCCTGCCCGCGCGCCGTGTCTCTTCAAGCTTGAAGACGTGGAACCCGTAGGAACTCTTCACGATCCCGCTGACGCCGCCCTTGGGCAATCCGAAAACTACATTGAATTCCGCCGGCATCTCGCCCATGGAAAAGTAGCCCAGGTCGCCGCCGTTCCCGGCCTCGGGCGCCGTTGACTTCTCTCGCGCCGCCGCGGCGAAGTCG
>JANONA010000132.1:0-4923 GCA_031420575.1 Nitrospirota bacterium
GGTGCGCGGCTTGAACGAAAGACCCCAGATCGCGATGGTTTTGCCTGCAAGCGGTTTTTTCGTCCTGGTCCCTTTTTCCGTAAAATGCCGAAGGACCAGGTTCGACAAAAGCGCTTTCTGCCGTTCATTCACCGCTTCGACAGCTTTCAGAACCTTCGCGTCCACACCGTGCTCTTGCGCGGTCTGGACCAGCGCCTTTACATCCTTGGGGAAGCATGATCCGCCATACCCCACGCCCGGGAACAGGAACTCAAATCCAATACGACGGTCATGTCCCATGCCTTTGCGCACGTTGTCAATGTCCGCTCCAAGACTGGCGCATATGACCGCCATCTCGTTGATAAACGATATTTTGGTCGCGAGCATGGCATTCGACGCATACTTGGTCATCTCCGCGCTCCTGATGTCCATGAACAGGATTGGCTTACCCGTGCGCACGAAGGGGGCATAGAGCTTCCGCATCAGAGAAGCGGCCTTGGGGCCGTCCGCGCCTATAATTACCCGGTCGGGTTTCATGAAGTCTTCGATTGCGGCCCCCTCTTTCAGAAATTCAGGATTGGAAACCACGTCGAATTTAAATTTTGTTTTGCCCGCCACGGCGTCCTTGACCCTGTCGGCCGTCCCAACCGGCACAGTGCTTTTGTTGATGACGACCTTGTAGCCGTTCATGTATTTGCCGATCTCCCGGGCGGCGTCGAGCACATATTTGAGGTCAGCGGAGCCGTCTTCTCCCGGAGGCGTGCCCACGGCAATGAAGATGATATCGGAGCTTTTCACCGCATTAGACATGTCAGTGGTAAAGGACAAACGGTCGTGAGCAACATTACGTTTGATCAGTTCTTCAAGCCCTGGTTCGTATATGGGAACGACGCCGGAATTGAGCAGCTCTATCTTCCGTTCGTCTATGTCCATGCAGATCACGTCATTGCCGCTTTCCGCAAGACAGGTTCCGGTCACCAGACCGACATATCCTGTTCCGATTACTGAAATCTTCACGCTTGTTCCTCTCTTATCCCGTTCTCATAGTATAGTTTTTGTCGATCCATTTCGCGTACTCACCGCTCCTGATGCTGTTCACCCAGTCGGCGTTCCCGAGGTACCAGGAGATCGTGTCCCGCAACCCCTTGTCAAAATCATGTCGCTGCTTCCACCCCAGCTCATTCTTGATCTTGTCGCAGTTAATTGCATACCGACGGTCATGTCCCGGCCGGTCGCCGACGTAAGTGATGAGATCCTTGTAGTTTTGAATTTTGAGTTTTGAATTTTGAATTTTTTTGTTGTCCGTCAAGGGATGGATTTCCTCAAGCATATCGCAGATCTGCCTCACGACCTCGATATTTTGCTTTTCGCATTCGCCGCCGATATTGTAGGTCTCCCCTGTCGTCCCCTTCTTGAGGATCGTCCAGATCGCCTCGCAATGGTCCTCGACATAAAGCCAGTCCCGGACGTTTTTGCCGTCCCCGTAGACCGGCAAAGGCTTTCCCTCGAGTGCGTTCAGGATTGTGAGCGGAATCAGTTTTTCAGGAAAATGATAAGGGCCGTAATTGTTCGAGCAGTTCGAGATCGTGACCGGAAGTCCGTAGGTGTGAAAATAAGCTCTCACCAAGTGGTCTGAGGCCGCCTTTGACGCCGAATACGGGCTCCGCGGGTCATAAGGCGTCGTTTCAAGGAAATATCCCGTATCGCCCAGAGAACCATAGACCTCATCAGTGCTGATGTGATGAAACCGCGCGTCCGACCTCTCTCCCCAGACCTGGCGCGCGGCTTCGAGCAGGTTGAAGGCGCCGTTGATGTTCGTCTCCACGAAGTCTTTGGGTCCGAAAATCGAGCGGTCCACGTGACTTTCAGCGGCAAAATGGACAACGATGTTAATTTTGTATTTCGTGAAAACCTCTTTGACGTTCTCGTAATCCTTGATATCGCCGCGCTCAAAAATATAGTTTTTACCACTGTGCTTTTTTTCGACGTCAGTCAGGTTCAAGAGGTTCCCGGCATAGGTCAGCTTGTCGTAATTGACGATTATGCCGAAGAAGTCTGTTTTTTCGAAAACATATCTGATAAAGTTGGACCCGATAAAGCCCGCGCCGCCGGTTACCAGGATGTTTGCTGATACGGGATTGGGAGATGTTGATTCATGGTTAACCGTGCTACTCATGTGTTAATGCGCCTTCCCGCAAAAATGATTTGACCGCTTCTTCCCAGGTGGGGATAGGATCGTTCAGTAAATCGGCAAGCTTTCTATTGCTCATGGCGGAGAACTTCGGCCGCCTGGCCGGGAGATTAAAGGAATCCATGTTTACGGGCCTGATAAATTTCCGGATGCTTAAGCTGCTCAGAATCAGCCTGGCCCATTCATATCGGGAGCAGAAGCCGCTGTTGGTGAGATGGTATTGCCCGGTCACGCCCTGCTTGAGCGCTTTGAGCGTAACATCCACTACCGTATCGGCGGAGGTCGGCACGGAGAACTCATCGCAGGCGATCTTCAGGTATTCGCTGCTCTTTGCCCATTCTATGAGCTTGTAAATAAAGTTTTGCTTCCCCGCGCCGAACACCCAGCTCAGTCTCAGAACCAAGCATCGGTCAAGTTCTTCCAGAACAGCCTGTTCTCCGGCAAGCTTGCTTCTCCCGTACTCATTCAACGGGTTCACTGGATCACTTTCACTATATAAACCGTTCTCCTTGAGCCCGTCGAAAACATAGTCTGATCCGAAATGCACGAGAATCGCTTTGTGTTTTGCCGCGGCCTGAGCAAGATTTCCCGGACCCAGTGCGTTTACCGCAAATGCCGCATCCTTATCCTGCTCCGCCTTGTCCACGAGGTTGTAGGCCGCGCAGTTGACGATGATGTCCGGCTTATGCGCCGCAACAACATCGGCAACAGTCTTCGGATTCGTAATGTCAAGCTGAGACTCATCGGGAGCGTTGAAGTCGATCGATAACAGCTCGAACCGTTTGATGAACGCCTGGGCTAATTGTCCGTTCTTGCCGGTGATCAGATATTTCATGGAGAGGGCCGAAGCGTAAAGTTATTGTCGGCATCCCGTAAGCGCGGATGGATTTTGTCCTTGCCAGAAAGCACGGGGTCCTTCAGCGGCCAGGCGATGTTGATATCGGGGTCGTTCCAGATGATCCCCCGGTCATTAAGCGGTGAATATTCTTCCGTGCATTTATACAGGACCTCCGCAAATTCGCTCAGGACCTGGAACCCGTGCGCGAACCCAGGCGGCACGAAGAGCATCAGTCTGTTTTCCTCGGACAGCTCCACGCCCACCCATTTCCCGTAGTGTGGCGAGCCTTTGCGGATGTCCACGGCAACATCATATATCCCGCCCTTCAGGCACATGACTAACTTGCCCTGCGCTTTGGGGTTTTTCTGGTAGTGCAGTCCCCGGAGAACTCCGCGCGCGGATTTCGAATAGTTATCCTGAACGAGTTGCTCTCTGATGCCTCCTCGCGCAAAATCCGAGCACTTGTACAGCTCCACGAAATATCCTCGAGCATCGCCGAAGACCTGGGGCCGGACCAGCACGAGACCGGGAAGCTCAAGCGGTTTGAACTCAAAGGGCATTCGGCACCCCTTGCTCCGCAACCATCGCAAGATAATCTCCGTAGGCGTTCTTTTTATGGCTTGCCGCGGCCTTGAGCAGTTTCAGCTTATCGATATATCCCCGGTTGTAAGCGATCTCCTCGATGCAGGCTATTTTGAGCCCCTGCCGCTTTTCAATGGTCGCAATGAATTCACCCGCCTCAAGCAGGCTTTCATGGGTCCCCGTATCGAGCCACGCAAATCCCCTGCCCATGAGCTCCACTCGTAATTGTTTGTTTTCGAGATAGGCCTTATTAACATCGGTTATCTCGAGCTCTCCCCGCCATGACGGTTTGATGCTCCCGGCAATCCGGACCACGTCGTTGTCGTAGAAGTACATGCCCGTCACCGCAAACCTTGATTTCGGCTGCTTTGGTTTCTCTTCAAGGGAAAGCACCTGCCCCTGATTGTCGAACTCCACAATGCCGTACCGTTCGGGGTCCTTCACATAATAGCCGAACACCGTAGCGCCGCCTGATGAATTCACGTCGTTGACCGCCTTGCTGAGAAGCTCCGTGAAGCCGTGGCCGAAAAAGATATTATCTCCCAGCACAAGGCAGACCGTGTCATTCCCTATAAAGTCATCGCCGATGATAAAGGCCTCAGCGAGGCCGTTCGGCTGCGGCTGCTCCTTGTAGGAAAAACGCAGCCCCAAGTCGGCGCCGTCGCCGAAGATATCCTTAAACCTCGGTAAATCAACGGGTGTCGAAATGATCAAAATGTCCCGTATACCCGCGAGCATGAGCGCCGAAAGCGGGTAATAGATCATGGGTTTGTCATAGATCGGAAGGAGCTGTTTGCATACCCCCCGCGTAATGGGATAGAGCCGTGTCCCGCTGCCGCCCGCTAAGATGATGCCTTTCATGCGATGCTCCTTCTGAATAGTTCAAAGTTCAGGGTTCAAAGTTCAGAGTTAAGACTCCAGACCGACTGAATGATGTGGTCTGAGCTCTATACACCGAACTCCGAACTTTGAACTATGAACTCTGCATTATTCTCTGTTTCAACTCTTCAGGTTTTACCGTGGCCGTGCCCACGACGCCGACCACGAGCCCCGCTGCATAGTTCGAAATCCTGGCGGCGTCCACCTTGCTTGCTCCGGCCGCCATGGCAAGCGTGAGCGTGCCGATGACCGTGTCTCCGGCGCCGGTAACATCGAAAACTTCGCGCGCAACGGTCGGGATATGGGTCACCCCGCCCCCCTGTTCAAAGAGGCTCATCCCCTGTTCGCCGCGGGTGATCAGCACGGCGTCACACTTCAATCGCTTGAGCAGAAGCGCGCCCGCCTTGAGCAGGGCTTGTTCATTGTCGATCTCTATTTTGGATCCGATGGAGGC
>JANONA010000133.1:0-4888 GCA_031420575.1 Nitrospirota bacterium
GACGTGCTCGAACAGGTTGCGGACAGCTCGCGACAGTCCGCGGACATGGCACGGGCCATCGAAAAGACCACGGCGGAGCAGGCCAGGGGCGTGGCGCAGATCACCGAGACCTCCGTCGGCATCGCGGACCAGTTAGAGCGAATCGCGGGCGCTTTGCAGGAACAGCGCAGGGGAAGCGAACGGATCGCACAGGCGGCGGAACGGATGCGCGAGCTCACCCGGCAGGTGAGCACCGCGACGCAGGAGCAGACCGCGGGCAGCAGGCAGATCGCGAACGCCGTTGAATCCGTGAAAACGCAGGCGTCTCAGGTCGCCCGCTCCACTTCGGAACAGAGCTTGGGCGCGCGGCAGATCAGCGAGGCCATCGGCCGCATTCAGACAATCACCCAGGACACCGTGGATGTGTCAATCGAGATGGATTTGGCCGTGCAGACGCTCAAGCAGAAAGCGGACGAGCTCCAGGCGGAGCTGGAAGGTTTTAAGTTTTGAGGCAGGGTACAGGGTACAGAGTACAGAGGACAGAGGACAGAGTACAGAGTACAGAAGACAGAGGACAGAAGACAGAGGACAGAAGACAGACTAAAGATTTTGATTTAATCTGACTTCTGTCATCTGTCTTCTGGGTTTTTCAGTCTGACTCCTGTCCTCTGTCATCTGCTCGTCTGTTTTCCCAGGAGGCATTGTGGGTACTGGCATAAGGCAGAGGCTTATATTCCTGATCTTCACCGGTCTGTTCGTGACCATGGGGCTGATCGGGACGTACCGGTATTTCATGGAGAAGCGGGACATCATTGCGAACACCCGCGTTCAGGGTGAGCAGTCCGGCAAGCTCATGGCGGAGCTTGCCGCGCCCTATCTCCTGATGTCGGATTTCAGCGGGCTCCACTTCATGGCCGGGCATTTCATGCGCACGCCCGACGCCCAGGAAGTGACCATTGTCGACCGCGAGGGGCGACAGCTCATCCGCATCGCCAAGCCGGTACTGGCGGAGAACCGCATCGTCGCGGGGGCCCAGCCTGTTCTCTCGGGCACCACGAAGCTCGGCGAGATCCGCATTGCCGTGTATCCGGCGGACATGGAAAGCAGGCTCAGCGCGTATAACCTGGGCACGGTCCTCGAATATCTTTTCGTTTTCACTATTCTGGCGGGAATCTTTTTCTTCTCCGTGACCCGCACCATCACAACGCCGGTCAAGGAGCTCGGCAACGCGCTCAAAGAGGTGATCGACCGAAAGGATTTTACCCTGCGGGTGAAGTCCGGTCGCAAGGACGAGCTCGGCGCCCTGGCCGACGGGGTGAACTATCTCATCGCGCGGCTCGAACAGTTCATCGTCGAGACGGGCGCCATTTCCACGCGGATCAACGAGCTGAGCCCGACGATCGCGTCGGACGCGCGGGAGGTCAAAAAAAACGCCGAGGCCGAGGCCGGGACCATCCAGAACGTTTCCTCGTCGGTTACGGAGATGTCCTCATCCATCCAGTCCATCGCCGAGAGCGCTGAAAGCCTGTCGACCTCCGCTGAAGAAACGTCATCGGCCATTCTTGAGATGAATGCCTCCAACCAGGAAGTCGCCCGCCATACCGTCGAGCTCACCTCGTCGGTGGAGGACGTGACGACTTCGGTTGCCGAGATGATCGCATCGATCCGCGAGGTGGCCGGCCATATCGAAAGCCTTTCCTCGGCAGCCGAGGAGACCTCGGCGTCGGCCATCCAGATCGAGGCCACGGTGCGGGAGGTAGAGCGGGCCGCCCGGGAAGCGACCGGGCTGTCGCAGCAGGTTTCCCGGGAAGCGCGGGACATCGGGGTAAAGTCCATCCGCGAAACCATGAGCGCCATTGACACGATCAAGGACACGGTCGGAAAATATTCCGACGTGGTCCTGCGGCTCGGGAAGCGCTCGGAAGAGATCGGCGCTATCCTCGGCGTGATCGTCGGGGTGACGGAGCGCACGAACTTGCTGGCGTTGAACGCGTCCATCCTCGCGGCCCAGGCGGGGGAGCATGGCAAGGGGTTTGCCGTGGTGGCCGAGGAGATCAAGGCGCTGGCCGACCGTACCGCCGGATCGGCCCAGGATATCGGGAAACTCATCGCTTCGGTGCAAAAGGAGACCAAAGAGGCCGTGACCGCCATGTCAGGCAGTCTCACGGCGGTAGAGGAGGGCGTGCGGCGCTCGCGGGAGGCCGGTGCGGCGCTCGACAAGATACTAACGAGCTCGGGCCGCTCGGCGGAGATGGCCACCCTGATCGAACGTGCCATGACCGAGCAGTCCCGGGGCATTAAACAGGTGAGCGAGGCCATCACGAATGTCAAGCAGATGATGGCGCAGATAGCCGGGGCCACCCAGGCCCAGACTAAGGGCACGGAGATGATCCTGAGCGCAGCCGAGGGCATGAGGGACATTGCGCGGCGTGTGCGAATCTCCATGACCGAGCAGGGGCGGGGCGGCAAGCAGATCGCGGTGGCGGCCGACAATGTGGCCATGCGCGCCGGCAGGATCGCGTCCGGGACCGGCGAACAGCGACAGGCCATTGGTCAGATTCTGGAGTCCATGGAGAGGATCCAGTACCTCCCGCGCCAGAACATAAAGCGCGTCAACGGCATGGCTGCTGCGCTCAAGACCCTTGGAGAACAGGCGGAACTGCTCAACCAGGAGCTCGCCGGCATGACGGTGAGGCGGGGCCGCCGCGACAGCTCGGACGGCGCCCTGAAGATGGGCGTGATCCCGCTCGAGGCGCCGGCGGAGATGTACCGCCGGTTCACGCCCCTGACGGAGCACCTTACGCGCGCAATCGGCAGACGGGTGGAGCTGTCCGTGGCCGTGGACTTCGCGCGGACGCTCAAGGACCTTGAAGACGGCATAACGGACCTGGCCTTTCTCACTCCCACCACGTACATCGAGGCGCGGAAGAAGTTCGGCGCCGAGCTCCTCGTTAAAGCGTTGCGCAACGATGTGCCCTACACCCATGCGGCCATTGTCGCGATGACGGGCCGGGGGATCACGCGGCTTGAGGATGTGCGGGGCGCGCGGTTCGCCTTCGGAGACCGGATGTCCACGTCGAGCTATCTGATACCCTGCGCCATGCTTGCCGATGCGGGGATTGGCCTTGACGAGCTCAGGGAATACGGCTTCCTCGGTCATCACGACGATGTGGCAAAGGCGGTGATCGCCGGAGAGTATGACGCGGGCGGCCTCCGCGAACCCACGGCCAGAACCTTCGAGGGCCAGGGCCTGATCGTGATCCAGACCTCGATCGAGATACCGGAATTCAATATCTGCGTTTCAAAGCAGGTTGACAAACAGACGGGCGAGTCGATCAAAAAAGCGCTTATCGCGCTTGACCGGAAAAACAAGGAACACGCTCTTGTTCTTTCCACGATCGACCGGGAGTACACGGGGTTCGCGGCGGCCGCGGACGGCGACTACGACGGGATCCGGAAGGTCATGGAAAAATTAGAGACAAGGGGTGCGTCCAAAGAGAAGGACAGCGCTGAAATATCCGGAGCGAGGTGATGAAGATATGCTCAGCATGATAAACAGGTTTTTTCAGGAAGGGAAGGGAAAGGCGCTGAAGGACCGCATCGACGCCAGCATGGCTCTTAAGTTCATGTTGGCGGTGACAGCCGTGATCTGCGTGTTCATGTCGATTGGCACGCTTTTGATCACCGTCATGCTGATGAGGGGGCAGTACCGGACACTCGAAGCGCATGGTCGAGACATGGGACGGTTCCTCGGCAAGGTTGTCGCCGAGCCTCTTCTCCGTCTGGATACTGCCGCGCTCGATACGCATGTTTTGGAAGCGATACAATCCCAGGATGTGCTCTACGCCTATGTGACAAACGCCTCGAACACGGTCCAGAACAAGGCCTCCGTCAGTTTCAACCGGTCGCACGACGAGGTGAAGGACCTCCTCGCGCGGGAGAAAACCGCTGATGTTGACGTCCTCGTTGCAAAAGCGAAGGAGCGATTTGACCCCATCGAGATACAGGCCGACATACAGCTCGGGGGCGCCCGGATCGGCGCGGTCAAGATGGGATTCTCGCGGGCCGGGATTCAGCGGAAGGCCTGGGAGATTGTCCGGATGTTGGTGGGGATCGGCGTGTTTATCATCGGCGGGCTTGCCGCGGCGATTTATTTTGTGGTGCGGAAGATGATCGTAGACACCACGACGGAGGTTGTGGCCGTGGCCTCGAATGTCGCTATGGGGGATTTGTCGCAGCGTGTGAAAGTGCGGTCAATTGACGAGCTCGGGATGCTCGGTCGGGGCTTGAATCGGATGACTATCGGCCTCAAGGGCATGATCGAGAACGTGCGGGAGGCGGCCCGCAAAACGGAGTCGGTCTGGCGGGAGGTGAAGGGGACCTCCCGGGAGATCACCGCCGGGAGCAGGGTCCAGGCGGAGTCCGTGGAAGAGGCCGCGTCGTCGGTGAATGAAATGCACTTCGCGCTCAAGGAGATCGTCGGCACGGTCGACGAATTGTACGCCACGTCGGGGGAGACCTCCTCGTCGGTGATCGAGATGGCGGCCTCGATCGACGAGGTTGCCAGGACCATGGTGGAGCTCTCTTCCTTCATTGAAGAGACCTCCGCCTCCATTACCGAGCTGTCCGCCGCCGTTCGGCAGATCGCGGAGAACGTTGAAACGCTTTCATCGGCGGCGGAAGATACGGCGGCCTCGGCTACCGAGATCAGCGCGTCCGTGAAAGAGGTGGAGTCCAATGCAAAGGAGTCCGCCGCGCTTGCCGAAGCCGTGGCTTCGGACGCCCAACAGCTCGGGATGCGGTCCATAGAAAAAACGATCGAAGGGATGGGCAGGATCGCGGAGTCCACCGCCCGGACCGCGGAAGTGGTGAACCGTCTCGGGGAACGCGCGGAAAGCATCGGCGGCAT
>JANONA010000134.1:0-4795 GCA_031420575.1 Nitrospirota bacterium
CGAACAACCGGCCTTTACTAATACCTCTACATCCTTCATAAGTGTATGAACAATACCACGTTATCGTCAGATTACAAGCAGGAAATCCTTACCTGCACGATAAAAAAAGGCTGCCCCAGTGCTTGGGGCAGCCTTGTGATAGCGGATGCTGCTTACTTGATCAACGGAACGATGAGCAGGGCAACGATGTTGATGACCTTGATCATCGGGTTGATGGCCGGACCCGCGGTGTCCTTGTAAGGATCGCCGACCGTGTCGCCCGTCACAGAGGCCTTGTGTCCGTCGCTGCCCTTCTTGTGCACGACGCCCTTGCTGTCCGTGACGCCGTCTTCAAAGGACTTCTTGGCATTGTCCCATGCGCCGCCGCCGGAAGTCATGGCGATGGCCTGGAACAGACCGGTCACAATGGCGCCGATGAGCACGCCGCCCAGAGCTTCTTTGCCCAGGAACATACCAACCACGACCGGTACAACAACCGGAATGAGCGCCGGGAGCATCATCTCATTGATGGCGCTCTTGGTCACGATGTCAACGCACTTGCCGTACTCCGGCTTTCCCGTGCCTTCCATGATGCCCGGGATCTCGCGGAACTGTCTGCGAACTTCTTCCACCACGCCGCCTGCAGCCTTAGCCACGGACTCCATAAGGAGCGCGCCGAAATAGTAGGGGAGCATGCCGCCGATGAACAGGCCGCAAAGGACCATGGGGTCCGAAAGGTCGAACAGAACCGTCTCGCCGAAGGAACGTGAATATTCAGAAAACAGCACCAAAGCGGCAAGGGCTGCGGAGCCGATGGCATAGCCCTTGGTCACTGCCTTGGTGGTGTTGCCGACTGCATCGAGAGGATCGGTAATGTCACGGATGGCCTGAGGAAGTCCGGCCATTTCTGCGACGCCGCCCGCATTGTCCGTAATCGGGCCGTAGGAGTCAATGGCCACGATGATACCGGTCATGGAGAGCATGGACACGGCTGCAAGCGCGATGGCAAAGATGCCGCCATCTGCTGCGTTCGGCAGACCGGAGAATCCGCCGCCAAGCCAGTAGGCGCCGAGGATCGAGGCAACGATCACGAGCACGGGCGCTGCGGTGGACTTCATGCTGACTGCGAGTCCGGCGATCACGTTCGTGCCGTGGCCGGTGAGGCTCGCCTGTGCAATGTGCTGCACCGGGGGATACTCTTTAGCGGTGAAATACTCGGTGATCCACACGATCAGACCGGTGAGGGCAAGACCGATGAGGGAGATGAAGAACACGGTGTTCGCCGTGAATACGCCGGCTTTGGGGCCAAGATCAGCGATAAAGAATCTGGCCACAACATAGAACGCTGCTGCCGCGATAACGCCGGCAACGGCAAGACCCTTATAGAGGGCGCCCATAATGTAGTTGTTCTTGCCGAGCTTCACGGCATAGGTGCCGATGATGGAAGCAATGATCGAAACAGCGCCGAGCATAAGCGGGAACTCTATCCAGGGGCTACCCGGGCCGAACACGGTCTTGGCGAGGAGCATGGCGGCAACGAGGGTCACCGTGTAGGTCTCATAGAGGTCGGCTGCCATACCAGCACAGTCGCCCACGTTGTCGCCCACGTTGTCCGCGATCACTGCCGGGTTGCGGGGATCGTCCTCGGGGATATTCTTCTCAACCTTGCCCACGAGGTCGGCGCCCACGTCGGCGGCCTTGGTGTAAATGCCGCCCGCGATACGGGCGAACACGCTCATGAGCGAACTGCCGAAGCCGAGGCCGATAAGGGCATGAAGCGCCACATCCGGCGCCAGCGGATTAGCCGTCTTCACTATATGATAGAAGCCGGCCAGGCCTATGATGCCGAGACCGACGACCATGATGCCGGTCACTGAACCGCCCTTGAAAGCAAGGGTGAGCGCGGCCTGGAGACCTTTGCTCGCTGCGGCCGCAGTACGCACGTTTGCGCGCAGCGACACCCACATGCCGATGAAGCCGGCGAGGGCGGAACCCACGGTACCGATGATAAATCCAATAGCTACCCAAGTTCCGAGGCCGGCGACAAGCAGCAGCCCAACGATAACAACGGCAACGATTGCAACCGTCTTGTACTCGCGCGCCAGAAACGCATTAGCGCCTTCCTTCACTGCGTTGGAAATATCGATCATTTTCTGATTTCCCGCATCCTGCTTGTTCACCCAGATCGCGGTCCATATCGCGTACGCAACGCCGAGCGCACCGCAGATCAGGGCAAATAAAATCGTGTTACTCATTAAGATATCCTCCTTTAAATTGATTTCTACCGCGATTTCCACTAACTCAATAATTTATTACCGGCCAGTGTGTCTGTTGACGATAAGCCGAGTAGTACCGATACACCCTTTTGTCCCTAATGGTATCCCTCCCTTATGAGTTTTTTAAATCTTAAATCTATAGAGCCTCTTGCAAAAGTCCCTTTTCGTGTCATTCCGAACGAAGAGAGGAATCTTTCACTGTAATAAAAACAAAGATTTCTCCCGTTGGTCGAAATGACAGTTTGGTGTGTTTTAGACTTTTGCAAGAGGATCTATACTTAGAATTTTCCGCCGATCATGTCTTTCAGGTAAATATTCTCAGCCTTTAAATTTTTTACCAGCACCCCGACAACGTCCCGCATGGACAGAAGCCCGACCAGGCCGCTCTCTTCGATGACCGGTGTATGGCGGATATTGTTCTGGATCATGATCGCCATCACATAGTCCAGGTCGTCTCCGGGCTTGACCACCAGCAGGTTGGCGCTCATCACGTCCTTGATCTTCACGTCCTTGTTCAGCTTTTTATCGTTCGCCGCGTTCTTGACGATGTCGCGCTCCGTAATGATGCCCACGAGCGCCCCTCGGTCCATGACTAAGAGCGCGCCGATGTTGCACTCCGCCATCTGCTTTGCCGCGTCGAACAGCGACTGATCGCTCGTGATGCTGAAACACTCAAGACCTTTAATGCTTAACAGTTCTTTGACTTTCATGGCTTACCTCCTTAAATTTTGTACGGGCAATCAAAGCCCGTCCCGCAAATATTTTTTGCGGGGTGGTTGCCTGATATGAGGGCGGATTTAAAACCTGCCCCTACGCGCGTCCGCTATTTTTTGCGAACACCATCGCTGTCGTGCGGTAGAACAAATGCGCGAACTTGGAATAAGGCGCATACGCGAACAGCGCCCATACGAACACGAGATGGAAATAGTACACAAGGTAGCCAACATTCATATCAGCCAGCCGGAACACCCAGGAAAGTATGCCCGTAGCGCCGGTGCCGATCACCACTGCAAGAAATATCCAGTCAAAATATGAACCTATGCCGGACTTGGATGCCTTGGCAAACCGGTTAAACAGAATGATGATGATCCCGACCGTGAACCCGATCGAGCTTATGAGCGCGAGTATCTTCATGGGATCATGGTTCGGATAGGGCGATTCACCAAAGTGAAAGAGAGAGAACAGCGGTTGAATGCCGAAAATCTTATTCCCATAGATGTATATGATGGCCACGGTGGTAACAATCGTGAGCCCGGCGAAGCTGTAGAACAGGAGCAGGTGGCCCCACTGCCTCAGCCGGTTCACATTGCAGTCAGCGAACTTGGAGTGGGCCATGATCTGGGTGACGGCTGAGATCACGTCTTTCACGATGGTGCCGCTGAGCCGGACCTCGCCCGCCTGCGCCTTCATGCCGCTCCAGAGCCGCTTGATGCCGACGAATGCCGAGAACCCGGCAAACATCGCGGTCAGGATGAAGACTATATCAATGAACAGCACGGAGAAGAATTTATTATACACTATTGTGTTGTTTGCGCCGCGTGGGATCGCGTCCACGCTCAGGAAACCATTTGCGGCGAGATAGAGCCCGAAGATCGCCATCGGGATCGCGAACAGGAGCCAGATCAGCTTCTGATCCTGGGCTATCTTCGCGAACAAAGGCACCATGGCAACATGCTTGATGCTCTGCTTCCGGATGGCGTTCAGCACCTCGCCCGGCTTGGCACCGCGAGGACAGTAAGCCGTGCAATCGCTGCACTGGTGGCAGAGCCATACATCGGCGCTCGTGATGAGCTTGTCCTTCTGGCCCCACTGGGCCAGTACCATCTCCTTGCGCGGGAAGGGGTTCCCCTCGGGCGTAACATTGCAGACCACGGAGCAAGTGGCGCACTGGTAGCACTTCTTGAGAGACTCGCCGCCGTTCTTGATGATCTCGTTCACGAATTGTAAGTCAGGTTTAATGACTGTTGCTTCTGACATATGTATCCTCCATTGTAGTACAAGAAGGTAAGAGGGTAGGAAGGTTGGAAGGTACGAAAAACCGCTTACCTTCTTACCTTCGCAACTTCCTACCTTCGTGGTTTCCTTACAGGCTCTTGAACGGGTTCGGCCCGATTTCCTTGATTCTCTCGGCAAACTTGTTGATCATGTCCGGGAGCTTGTCGTACTCATTGATGGCGATCTGCATCAGCTGGACGCGATCGGATTCGAGCTGGAGCCGGTTCAAGGTCTCGCTCACCTTGCTGAAGCGGGTATTCGCGAGTTCGCTGCCTTTCACGAAATGGCACTGGTAATTCTCGCCGTACTTGCAGCCAAGGAGCAGCATGCCGTCGATGCCCTTGGAAAGCGCGTCCGCGACCCACACGAGGTTCATGCCGCCCAGGCAGCGCATGGACACGAAGCGCACGCTCGGGTCGATCTTCGTCCGGTTGATGGCCGCGGTGTCGAGCGCCGGATATGCGTCGTTCTCGCACACTAAGCAGGCGATCCGGAATATATCTTCATCATCCGGCACGTCAATGGCCTTGAGCATGGAGCCGACG
>JANONA010000135.1:0-4484 GCA_031420575.1 Nitrospirota bacterium
TGAAACTGAATGTCATTGCCGAGGGGGTTGAAACGGCGGAACAGCTGGCGGTTTTGCGGAAAATGGAATGCGGCGAAATGCAAGGGTATTATTTCAGCAGGCCAATCCCGGCTGAAGAACTGGAAAGACTGCTGCGAGAAGATCGGCGCCTGAGCTGACTGAAAAATCGGCTGCTCAAACACAGAAAGCAAAGGGGATGTTGATACTGAGCGAACAAATAGTGAAAACCAGACTAAATGTTTGTCACGTATCAACGTTATGTTGTTCCGGTCTTCCTGCGGTGAAAGAAACGGTTGATGGACTGCAAAGAGCGGTGATGCGAGGCGAGCGGCGGGCGAAATATCAGACGAATGCCGACGAGGCGGGAAAACTACGTTTTCGTGCAAGATTCAGGTAACAAGAGGCTTTCTGAGGAGTCGGCATTTACCCGGTGTGACCATTGAATGATTCTGGTTTGCGCTTCTTCCTGCAGGTCTTCAAAATAAATCCCCAAATGGTAAAAAGGTTCCTGTTTTCTTGAGTGATAAACCGATGCGCGGACGGTGATGCAGCCTAATCCTGAAAAATTGAAGGTAATATTCAATTTTGAACCGATGGCAATGGGGAAGCCGACTTCCAGGAGGCAGCCGAAACAACTGATGTTTTTTAATGCGGCCGTATTCGGTTCATCTGACAAGCCTTCATCTGACAAGCCTTCCAGCGAATAGGTAACCTTAGCATCCAGCGCCTTCCGCATATGTCGCCGCATCGCGCCCGCGACCTCTTCTATTTCAGCGATCTCGAGCGGTTTATCTTTCCCCTTCACGCTGACGGGAGGCAATACTTTCCATCGCGCCTTGTCGCCGATCTCATCGGTAATGATCTTGCTGACCAGCACCTGTCCGGGTTTGGCTATCCCGCACAGGCGGGCCGCTATATTTATGTTGTCGCCGATCACGGTATAATCCATCTGGCTTTCAGACCCCATATTTCCCATCACAACGTCGCCGCTGTTGATGCCAATGCCGATAGAAACAGAAGTCTGTCCCGCTGCCGTCCTTATCGAATTAAGTGCGGTGCAATATCTCTGGATTTCTATAGCGGCGCGGACCGCGCTGATCTCCGTCCCCAGTCCTTCGAAGATGGCCATGACCTGGTCGCCGACGAATTTGTCAACAGCGCCTCCCCAGTGGTTAATGACCGCAGTCTGGAGATTTAAATAGATGTTCATGAGGGTGACGACCTCTTCGGGGCTCATCTTCTCGGAAAGCGATGTGAAGCCGCGAACGTCGGAAAACAGCGCCGTAACGTACTTTTTCCCCCCTCCCAGCTTCAACTGGGTAGTATCCCTGTTTTCCCTGATGTTTTTGACCGTGGACGAGGAAAGGTATTTCTCCATGTGCGTCTTTTCACGCAGGCTCAGGATCATCTGGTTGAATACGTCCGTCACCTTGCCGATCTCGTCTTTCGACACCACCATCACCAAATTGCGCAAATCGCCGCTCGCCACGGTCTGGATGCCTTTCGTAAGCGTATCGAGAGGTTTCGTGAGAACCCGCGCGAGCGCGAAGGAAACCAGCAGTCCGACCGCGATAAATCCCAGCGCCACCCACAGATAGACGACCTTCTGCTTCCGGATCGCCTCGTTCAAGTCCTTCTCGGAAAGCCCGATCCTCGCCACGCCGATCTTCAGGGTTTTCGCCTTCAGGGTGATGGGTATTGCCGCATCCAGAACCGCCTCGTTGTTGAAGAGCGTCTTCTGAAAAAACAGAGAGTCGGCCTTCAGGGCAGCCTGGTCGGACGGATCGGACAGGATCATTCCTTTGCGGGAGAAATCGCTGTGCGCGAAAACCCTGCCCTCATTGTCCGTAACCATGGCATAGACCACATCGGTCCTCTTCACGATATCCGTGATCGTGGAAAAAATCTGCAGTTCCTGCTTGGTCAGCAGCCCCTCTTTTCCCACATTCGCAAGCTGAAGCACCAGGTCCGATGCGCGGCCTTCCATGGCATGCTGCAGGATCTGCGTCTGGCGGGCAAAGGTCAGCACGCCGAGCGATGCCACGGCGAGCGTCAGAATGAGGATAAGCGTGCCGGCGATCTTGTAGCGGACGCTGATTGACGAAAGGACGCCGAACATCCGGGACAGGATGGTGGGTTGCGGATTCTCAGGCTCCGCCGCGTAAAAAGCGGTCTGCTGCGCGACAGGACCCGGTTCGAGAGCATTCTGTGCAGCGTTTTTCGGTTCGTCGCTCATTTTGATTCAATCTCATCGAGTGTTTTCAGTATCTGCTGGATCTTCCTGCGGTTCTCCTGGGCTTTCTGGCCGAGCGTGGTATCCGGGCCGAGGTCAACAGCCTGCTGGAACGCTGACCTGGCTTCTTTATAGTTTTCCTTGGAGTAATGCTGGACCCCCAGATCGTAAAACTGCTGCTGCGCCCTGGCATCCACGGGCGGGGGCTTCTTCGCGAAGAATGCGCACCCTGACAATGCCAGTACGGCTACCATGCACAGGATCAGGATGCGTATCAGGCTGCAGGTGTTCTTAGACGGTGTTGACTGCATGGTCATGTTCTCCCCTTCTGCTGAATGCATTGAAAACATGTCCGCAAAAAGGTCTCCACGCTCATTGGTGCGGGAAAAACTGTGCCGCGGGCTTTTTGCGGTTAGATGATCAGATCGGTAAAATCCGCATCTTTTTACACAGGAAGAATAACATACTGGATTGGCGATTGTCAACACAGGATTAGGCGGAGATTAGGCGGAGAGAAATTGCAAAGTGCAAATTGTAAAATGCTTGAGAGTGCGGTCTTCTCCCCATAACCCAATCACGCCGCCTTCCCCAACGCGTTGTTTTTCTTAAAATCGATTCTTTCTATCACGACCATATGGGGTCAGGCTTGATTAGTTGAGTTGTTGACATTCCCACTGTCTATCCACCAGAATCCCGTCCGCGCAAAGATAGCAGAGAAGGTCGATGCCTATCCAGGGAGCAGCCATCACGCCTACACCGGGAGGAAGCGCAAATCCGTCAAAAGGAAGAACCAATCGGGTCAAGTCTTTCTCCTTGAAATAATCCCCGTCTTGCGTTGTTGAAAATGAAAATGCAATGAAAAAGATTTGACCCTAAAGACTGTTAAATATCCAAGAGTAGTCAGGAATTATATCACTTGACAGCAAATTAACATTATGTTAAGTTTCTTTTATGAGGAAAATGAATGGGGAAAAGATACTCAAAGGCTGAGGCGCTTAAACTTATCAAAGTTATCGTTGCTACTGGCAGCATAATTCCTACAAGCCATCTCAGGCAACGGATGCGGGAAAAGAACTTTGATATGCAGGATGTTTTATGCGCCATTAAGAACGGGAACATTCATCGAGAGGCCGAGCCACACCCCCAGAGTGGGAGATGGATCTATTCAATTGAAGGCAAGACCATCGACGGCCAAAAATTGAGAGTTGAAATTGACATAGGTGATGACAAGGATCAAGCGGTCATACTGACCGGCATTAAATAAGTCAGGCGCATAGGCAATAAAGGGGATAATATGAAATGCTCATTCTGTGGTAAAGAAGCAAAAAAAACAAAAAAGGACTATCAATACGTAGAATCCGGCCTGGATAACGTCGTATTGTCCGGTATCAATGTGTACGAATGCTGCGGTGAAGTAATGCCGGAGATAAAAAACGTTGAGAAGCTGCACAAGCTGATAGCGCTGGCCATAGTAAAAAAACCCAGCCTGCTGAGCGGAAAGGAATTTCGCTTCATCAGAAAACAAATGCTGCTGAAAGAAAAAGAAATTGCCGCAATTCTTGGAGTGAGCCCCGTTTCCGTCTCTCGGTGGGAAAAAGAAAATGCTAAAATTGGAGCGTCTAACGATAGGCTGATTAGAATGCTCTATATCCAATCTGTGGAGGAAAATAACAACAAGGTCTTTTGCGGCATTGTAAATGGGTTAGCTACGATAAAGCAATCTGCAAAACAATCTAAAATTTCCATCGGTCAAAAGGAATTGATGCGGTCAACTTCAGCAAGAGAAAAACTATTTGCCTGCGCGTAGTTGATACTATCGACCAATCGCAAGATGCAAGACGCGACCCTATCGGTTCGTTCAGAACTTCAAGCGCAGTGAAAAGACTAATGCACGTCACGTATCAACGTTATATATGGGTAGAGCATGAGGTTATATCTCCCCATTAAAGCATAGAATAAATTTTCTTCAAGACTATAAAAAACTCTTGACAGGAGCGATATAGTATGTCCCCAATGCACCCCCACACCCAATGCACAATGCATCCCCAATGCATCCTTCCGGCATCGGTTGCAAAAGTATGGTGACTTGTAGCCGATCATGGAGTTTTTGATTGCAAATCTCCCTTGATTCCGATACAATCCAATTCCTATGGCATATGATACGTTAAGAGATTTTATCGCGGTCCTCGAAAAAAACGGAGAACTCATCAGGATCAAGGCTGAGGTGGACGCCGTCCTTGAGATCGCGGAA
>JANONA010000136.1:0-4862 GCA_031420575.1 Nitrospirota bacterium
ACACCCTGCCGCAAGTCCTGGCGCGTGTGTAATGAGATATGCCTTTTTTAAAAAGGCGACCAATAAAATACCATAGATGCGCGCGCGTTTCAAGGAAAATTTTCTTTCCCTGGGTTTTTTTCGCAATTCCAGGCAGTTCTCGTTGATTTTCTCAGTTTTGCAAAAGCCTTTTCCATGAAAATCTTAATAAAATCAACATGTTGTGTTCTGGCATGGTTGATGCGGGACAGCTTATGCAAGACAGCTTATGCAAGACAGCACAACTTATACAAGACAGTACATTAAGGTGATGGGAAGCGTGGTGGGGATCGCCAGTGCGGCAGCGGTGAGCATCGTGGTGGGCGGCCTGATCGGCACGGTCATGGGTTACATCGTTTCAGTTCCCGCGGCGATCCGCGAGAAGGTTGCTCAGAAAGCGTAAAAAGAATTACGGATTATGAAATAAAAGTTTGAAATACGAGATAGTGGCCGGATGAAAGACATTCAGATAACGAACGAAAAAGGCGGTGAGCAATCACCGCTTTTTTTGTTGAAGATTTTACCTCATTTGTTCCCCGTTATAACAAGCTCGCCCTCGGCATCATATCTCTTTCCAGATGTTTTCATCAGGCGCTGTTTCTTCCGCTTGCTCTTTGCAACTATTTGCGGTAAAATTTTCAATTAGTGGGCGACTTGCAGCCCTGTTTTCTTTAGTGATGATGTAGTCCATCTCTAATTCCCGCGGATTTCCTTTGCTTCCCTGGCGGCTTTACGGTAAGCTTGATCCGATTCCCCGGGAGAGTATATGCCCGAATATGAAGGCGTCGTCATACGGCCCCCCAGCGAGGCCGACAGTCTTATCCTCCAATACACCCTCGGGTGTTCCCACAACCAGTGCATCTTCTGTCCTGCTTACAAACAGAAGCGTTTCCGCATTCGCAGCCTCGCCGAGATGGACCAGGACATCCGCGGCTGTTTGCCGGCCTCTGCTGACACGCGGCGGATATTCCTTGCCGACGGCGATGCGCTCGCTGCTCCCTTTCCCGACCTGCTCGCGCTCTTCCCGCTCCTGCGTTCTTCCTTCCCCAGGCTCCAGCGGATCGGCATGTATGCCAACACGCAGAACATCCTGAGAAAATCGGTTGTCGAACTGCAACAGCTCCGGGAAGCGGGGCTCGGCATCCTGTACCTCGGCATTGAGAGCGGGGACGATGAACTGCTCGATTGGATGAAAAAGGGCGTGACAGCGGCGGAGATGTCCGAGGCTGGTCAACGCGTCAAGGATGCGGGCATCAAGCTCTCCGTCACGGTCCTGCTCGGGATCGGCGGCGCCGACAGGAGCCGGGAACATGCCCGGCTGACCGGAAAGTTGCTCTCCGCCATCGATCCCGACTATGTGGGCGCCCTCACGACCATGGTGGTGAAAGGGACGCCGCTGTATGAACTTCAGCGGCAGGGCAGGTTCAAACTTCCCTCCGCCTTCGCCATTCTCGCGGAGCTCGCGGAGATGCTTGCGCATACGGAGATGACCCGCGGTCTTTTCTTCGCGAACCATGCTTCGAACTATCTTCCCGTCCGCGTCCGCATGCCCGCGGAGCGTGATGAGACTGTAGAGATGATCCGTAAGTTCGTGCGGGAAGCGGATGCATCGTTCCTGAAGCCGGAAGGGATGAGACGGTTGTGAGAGGGCTGATTATCAGGGGCGGCGGTAAATGGTCGTTCGACTTGGACGCCATGCCGGACATCGTGAATGTCTTTGACATATCATTATTTTTATAGTACGTTAGCGTTCAGAAACCTCGCCTATGCATATACAACACGACGCGCCTGCCTGTCAGTGATGTTTAGAGGTATGCGCCTCCGGAGGGGTGAAAGCGGGTATGAATCATGGCTGAAGAGAAGAAAGACAACGCAGGCGATAACCCTGCTGTCTATTGGAGTTACCTTGCGGCATTTTTAGCCGCTGCTGTATTTATCTATGCCTGGAGCGGTTTTTTCAACGTCAACACTCCCGCACTCTCTCCGATAAATTACAGCCAGTTCATTGAGCAGCTAAACGCCGGCAATATCAAGTCCGTTTCCCTGAAAAAGGAACGGGTAACCGGGGAGCTCGAGAAAGAGGCGAGTGTCCTCCTGGCGGGAGAAAAGGAACCCGCGCCGGTGAAATACTTCACGACCCTCCTGCCTTCGTTCCAGGGTGAAGGACTCCTGTCCCTGCTGAAGGAAAAGAACGTGAGCATCAGCATCGAGCCGGTTGAACAGGGATTGTTATGGCAGCTTTTACTCGGGGTTTTGCCCTGGGCGCTGATCATCGGTTTCTGGGTCCTGATGATGAAAAAGAGTCAGCAGATTCAGGGTGGTCCGGGAGGTCTCTTTACTTTCGGAGCAAGCAAGGCCAAACTGTATGATACGAAAAAAAAGAGCGTGACCTTTAAAGACGTTGCCGGGATGAATACGGTGAAGATGGAACTGAGGGAGACCATTGAGTTCCTGAAAGACCCTTCACGGTTCGAGAAGATCGGGGCAAAGGTCCCGAAAGGGGTGCTTCTGATCGGCCCTCCGGGAACGGGCAAGACTCTCTTTGCGCGCGCAACCGCGGGGGAGGCCGCGGTGCCTTTTTACAGCATCAGCGCTTCCGAGTTCATAGAAATGTTCGTGGGCGTCGGCGCCTCGCGCGTCAGGGACATGTTCAAAAAAGCCAAGGATACCCAGCCGAGCATTATTTTTATCGATGAGCTCGATGCGGTAGGACGCACCCGCGGCGCGGGGCTGGGAGGCGGAAATGATGAACGGGAACAGACGTTGAACCAGCTTTTGAGTGAACTGGACGGATTTAATGCCCATGAAAAAGTGATCGTTATGGCCGCGACCAACAGGCCTGACGTTTTGGACCCCGCTCTTTTGCGACCGGGAAGGTTCGACAGGCACATCGTGATAGACAGGCCGGGCTGGAAAGAACGGAAGGCGATCCTGGAAATCCATGTGAGGGGCAAGAAGCTGGCGGCTGATGTCGATTTCGAAACCCTGGCAAGAGGCACGCCGGGCATGACGGGCGCCGACCTCGAGAATCTTGCCAACGAAGCCGCATTGGTCGCCTTGAGGAAGAACAAAGAGACGATAGACATGCGCGATTTTGCGGAAGCCGAGGATAACATTCTTATGGGAGCGGTGAAGGAGGCGACCATCAGCGATACGGAAAAGCGGATAACCGCCTATCATGAGGCGGGACATACGCTTACCGCATGGGAATTGCCCGGCGCCGATCCGATATACAAGGTCAGTATTATCCCCCGTGGAATGGCGATGGGCGTTACGCAGCTCCTGCCCGTGGAAGACAGGCATTATTATCCACGCGCGTATCTTATGAATAGATTGAGTATAAACCTTGCCGGAAGAGTTGCGGAAAAGATCGTTTTTAACGACGTCAGCAGCGGCGCGCAGAACGACCTGAAAGAAGCGACATCACTGGCCGAGAAGATGGTGGCGCAGTGGGGAATGAGCGACAAGGTCGGTCCGGTAAATCTCGGGCGCGGTGAAGAACATCCGTTCCTGGGCAGGGAGTTGTCCCTGCCGAAGCGCTACAGCGAGGAGATGGCCTGGCTCATGGACCAGGAGATCCAGAAAATCATCATCGCCGCGGAAGCAAAGGCGACTGAAATATTATCAGGGAAAAGACATACCCTTGACGCGCTTGCGGAGGCGTTGATGAAGGAAGAGACGCTTGAAAGGGCCGATGTGGAGCGGATAATATCAGGCTCGAAAGAATAGAAAGAGGCTATCCGTGTCGCGTGACCGGCCGGCTGCCGAAGGTGAAGAACACAACCGAGGCGACGGCAAGCACGACAGCAGCGCCGATGAAGGCCGCGCCGAAGCCGAATGCGGCGGCGACAAAACCGGAAACGAGCGGGCCGGTCGTGTGGCCGATGTCCATGACCGAGCCGAGGACGCCCATGGCGCTGCCGCGATTCCCGTCCTTGCTCAGATCGGCGATATGGGCGGCGGTGGCCGAGGTGACAACGGACATTGACAGGCCGAAGAGGATGCTGAAGCCGAAAAGGGGGAGGAAGGTTTTAAACAGGGCGAAGCCGGCGATGCTCACCGCGCCGATGAGCGCCCCGGCGACGATCTGCGGCCTTCTGCCGTGGCGGTCGGAAAATCTCCCCATGAACGGTTTTGTAAGCGCCAGGGTCACGACCTGGGATGACAGAAAGACGCCGAGCTCGTAGGCGCTGAGGCCCGATTGCAGGGCATACAGGGGGAGAAAGGTCTCGAAGGTCCCGTAGGCAAAGAGGATGGCCGCCTCTACCACGGCGGTGATCAGGATGGCGCGGTCGGAAATTACGCTTTTGAACGAGCTGAAGGCATCTTTCCAATGCTGATTGTTGTTTAAAAAAGATGATGCTTCGGGGATCCGGAGCGCCAGCACGAACACGAGCACTCCCGCGAGGCCGCTGACTATGTAGACAATGCGGTAACTGAAGGCAGGATCATTGGCCAGGGCGCCGATGATGATCCCGCCTGCCAGGGGCGCGATGAATCGGCCGAGGAGGGTTGTCATGGAGAACCAGCCCATTTTCTCGCCCCGTTCCTGGTGAAAGAGGTCCGAGACGAGGGCCATGCCGATGGGGATGAAAATGGCCGTTGCCAGGCCATGGTAGAAGCGGACCGCGGCAAGCTGCCGGATATCCGTTACCAGGAGATACAGAAAGGGCGCCGTGGCAAAGACGAAGGACGAGGCGAGGAGCATCCGCCTCCGGCCCCAGCGGTCCGAGAGGATGCCCGCCGGGATGCTGAACACCACGCCCGTAAAGGCGGACACCGCTGCCACCAGCCCCACGCCCGAGGGGTCGGCGCCGAGTGAGCTGGTGAACAGCGGCAGCACC
>JANONA010000137.1:0-1533 GCA_031420575.1 Nitrospirota bacterium
GCCACGGACAGGCCCTGGCCCAGCGAACCCGTGGAGATCTCGACGCCCGGCACGTATTTGCTGTCCGGATGACCCTGGAGCCGCGAGCCGAGCTTCCGGAGTGTGCAAAGCTCCGCATGCTCGATGAACCCCGCATGCGCGAGCACGGTATACAGGAGGGGCGCCGCATGGCCCTTCGAGAGGATAAAGTTGTCCCGCCCTTTCCAATCCGGTTTCTTCGGATCGTACTTCATCTTATAGAAGTAGAGCGCCGTCGCGATATCGGCCGCGGACAGGCTGCCGCCGGTGTGGCCCGAACCGCACTCGGTCAGCATCTTCAGGATGTCGATCCGGATCCTTCTGGCCTTGTCCGTCAATGTCTTCAACTGCTCTTTTGAAACCGCCATGCAACTATCCTCCTGAGTGGATCATCATAGTAAGCATCAACAACGATGTACGCGACGCTCACGAAAGAAAGCATCGATAGACGCTGCATCAGCGGGGATTCCGGACGTATCCGGGTCCATCAGTATTCCCCCGTTACAACAGCACTCCAGTACAGGATAATTCCGCTATAAAACAGTGCCGCGAAACTACTCTTTCTTCTCCCGGTCCTGCTGCTCCTGCGCGAGAAAGTCCAGAATAATATCGTCGAGGCCCTTTTCCTTCACCTCTTCCTTCGGTGGAGGCGGAGGCGGCTTTTCCTCGGCCGGCGCGAGCTTCGGAGCGGGCGCCGCCTCTTTTGGCTCGGTCGGAGCGGGTCTGGACGCAGCCTGAGACTGATACGTGGCCTCATGGGGAGCATTCTTGAGATCGTGCTTGCCCTGCATCAGATCGCGGATCATCTGCTTGTGCTGCTCCATCATGATCTCGCGGACCACTTCATCGAGAATCTCGGCTTTTAGGATATCGGCATAGCTGGTCTTGCGCGAAGCGAGGATCGCCCCCTGGAAGTATAGGAGAGAGGTTATAAAGGGACTGTTGACCCCGCCGTCCTCGGTCTGGCAGTGGTAGACTTTTCCCTGAAATTTGAAGTCGGTGTTATAGCCGGTAAGCATATCATGTTATTATACAAATCCGGGCGGGAAGTTGCAAGCCTTTTTACCCCGTTAGAGATCGAAGCGTGTTTGCTTGCCTATCAGGGAATATTTCGGCAAACGCCTCCGTTGCACCGGAAAATGCCGGACTGACGAGCTCTAACGGGGTGAACTTGACAGCTTTTTTCTTGACACCAACACAGAGTTGGTGTAAGTTTTAGTCCGTGCCGGCGTGGTGAAACTGGTAGACGCAGAGGACTCAAAATCCTCCGGGGGCAACTCCATGTCGGTTCGATTCCGACCGCCGGCACCATTCTTTTTCAAGAACTTCCGACGAGAAAATACTTGACAATAATGGGCTTCTCTTATATATTCTATATTCTTTGCCAATCGGGTGCTTTCCATGTTTGATTCCTTAAGTGGTAAATTAGAGTCTGTTTTCAAGAAGCTCCGCGGCAGGGGCGTCCTTAAGGAAGATGACGTTAAAGAAGCACTGCGCGAGGTGCGCCTTGCGCTC
>JANONA010000138.1:0-3325 GCA_031420575.1 Nitrospirota bacterium
CGTTCATCGGAAAGCTTCCTGATCCCCTCGGCGCCGTCCCTGGCCGGGATCACCTGATAGCCCTCGGCCTCCAGCGTCTGCTTGAGCATGTCGAGCATGCTCTCTTTGTCTTCTATGACGAGAATGGTATCCATATGGAGATGCATCAACCGACGAGCATAATGCCGCCCTTGCTTTTCACTTTAGCGTAATACGTCCTGTCCGCCGTCACCATCACGCCTTTTCTCGCGATTGCAACAGCGTGATAGCAGGCGTCATAGAACGTCACTCCGCGATGATCCCGCATGAGGCTGAATGCGATGCGCGACATCTCGTCCGAAATGGCCGTTTCATCGAAATGATATTCCACAAGCAGGGTTAAGATCGCATCCGCCTCTTTGGGCCGCTTCAGCCCAAGAACGTTTCCAACTTCATACCGCCACAACGTCGGAACTATAAATTCATGTTCCTGATGAAGCCATCCATTCAGGAGTGTAAACGCTCCGTCCGCATCTTCCTCTTCGCCGATCACCCATTTCAGGATTACCGATGCATCGGGCACATAGACCTTCACGCCCGTTTCCTATCGCCGCGGAGCGCGGTTACGATTTCCCGATCCGACAACCGGGTCGTCTTTATCCTGAATTCCGAGAGCTTCTTGTGGATGCGCTCGCGTTTAATCCTGAGCAGTTCTTTCCGGAGCGCTTCATTGATGAGCCTGGTCCTCTGTCCCGCTGGCACCAGGGCTTCCATCTCCCCGCGGATGTCGTCTTCCACGAAGAAATTGAGTTTCTTTAAGGTGGCTTGCATTGTTACCTCCCGCCTATACATATTAGTTATACGTATAGAATATACCCATCCAGGGTTGTTGTCAATATATTTCGAGGCTGCAAATATTTATCCCCCAGGCAGTATCACCATAAACTCCGCTCCCTGACCCTCTTTGCTCTTCACCTCAATGCGGCCGCCATGGGATGTAATAATCTTATGCACAAGGGCAAGTCCCATGCCCACGCCCTTATCTTTCAAGGTAAAAAAGGGAAGGAATACCTTTTTCAGTTTGTCGGAAGGAATGCCTCTGCCCGTATCGCGGACCACGATCGTGAGGTCATGGTTCGCCTGGACCTCGATGGTAAGCGTACCGCCGTCCGGCATGGCCTCGACCGCGTTCTGAAGAAGGTTGGAAAACGCCTGCCGCGTCAGGACTTCATCAAGGGAGACGTCGGCCTCCGCGAGTTTCAATACTGTCGCGATCCGGGAATTTTCGCCCGTGGCCCGCAGTACCGTCGCGAGACAGCCGGTAATCATTTCCTTGATATTGACCTTAACCCGGTTGAGCGACGTCGGACGCGCGAAGGTCAGCAGGTCGCCGATGATCCGGTTCATGCCGTTGATCTCGTTCGTGATGCTCCGGATCGTCTCGTGACTATCCCCATCGCTTTTTTTCGAGAGCAACTTGAGATACCCGGAGATGACCGCCATGGGGTTCCGAAGCTCATGCGCAATACCCGCCGACATCTCACCGAGCGCAAGCAAACGTTCCCGAAGCTCCATTTGTTCCTGAAGCCGCTTCACCTCGGTAAGGTCCGAGAAGGAAACGATAACGCCGAGTGCGGCCTCCTGACGGTCCGTGAGCACCGCGGTGTTGTAACCTAACCAGATATTACCACCAGGCCTGTCGAGCATCGCCTCCATCCGCGCGGACGGGACTTTTTTCTCAAGCGTCTCGTGTATCGTCCTCGCGAGCTCACGGTCTCCGAAGAACTCCTGAGCGGTCTTGCCAACGGCCTGTTCCCGGCGCAAACCGAGCAGCTCCTCGGCCGCGCGGTTGATCGTGGTGAGCCGACAGTCCGTATCAAAGGTCATTACTCCGTTGGTCACACACTGAAGGATGTTCTCATTGTAATTCTCCACCGTTTCAGCGCGCTGCTCGGCGAGCGATCTCAGCCGCTCAAGCTCCTTCTCCTTCTCTTTGAGCTTCTTCGTCACCTCGTGGAAGGCATTGATGATGAAAGCGGTCTCGGTCGTTTTTTCCTGTTGCTCTTTCTGGAGCCCGAGTTGACGGCGATACCGGGACACCAGACCCCAGATCAGGGCCGCTCCGAATAGAACAGTGAGGAAACCGGCAAAGAGTATTGAAAACGGATGTTCGGTCATATGCGGATAAGGCCAAGATACCATGAGATGATATCGGAACCGTAGAATGCGCTCGCCGCGGCGCCGGCCGCAAGGAACGGGCCAAAGGGAATGACTTTCTCAATTTTATGTCTTTTCAGGACGATCAGCAAAAGACCGATGACGGAGCCGGCCAGCGCGCCAAGCATAATGGTGAGGAGAGCGCTCTTCCATCCAAGGAAGCTCCCCACCATGCCCATGAGCTTCACGTCTCCGCCGCCCATGGCCTCAACGTGCCGGAGCTTTTCCCATATCCATCCGATGGCAAGAAGCGGACCGCCGCCGAGAATCAAGCCGATAAGAGAATTCAGGAACCCCGTCAGGTACGGTCCCGCGTGGGGAAGGAGACGCTCGAGGTGAAACGGCAGGGGGTCGCCGAGCGAGGACATGAAGAACGGCGCGAGCGTCAGGCCCAGGAGCATGCCCGGCAGGGTAATGACGTCCGGGATGATCTGGTGGTCGAAGTCAATAACGGTGATGACGATCAGGGACGAACAGAGGGCCATCATGAGGAACGCTTCGCCGCCGAGCCAAAACTCATTGGCAATCCAGAGATAGAGCAGGGCGTTCGTGAGCTCAACAACAGGATACCGCCATGAGATGGGCCCGCCGCAGTTCCGGCACTTTCCCCGAAGAAGAAGAAAACTGATGACCGGAATATTGTCGTAAAATTTTATGCCGCTTTGACAACGGGGGCAATGAGACGGAGGGGTGACGATGGAACCGCCGCGCGGCAGGCGCGCTATGCAGACGTTCAAAAAACTTCCAATAACAAGGCCAAAGGCAAAAACAGCAGCGGTGATCATAGGGTTTTGCCTTCCGTCCGATTTGAAGCGGTCTTGAGCAGTACCTTCTCGTTCTTGAGTTCTTGGTTTAAGTCTTCAAGCTCCTGTTTCCGGTCTCTCAGTTCAATCATGGCCGCGGCGATGTCCTCGTCATGGAGCAGTTGCTCAGTCATTTTCGGCATTGCATCACCCAGGGTGAGATTAACCACCCTGCGGCCGATGCCCTGGTACAGTTCATCGATCCGGCCCTGGACCTCGTCGTTCCTGATCCGCAGCCGGACGATGGCGATCTCCGCCCGCACCCGATCGGCAAACAGCACAGCGGCGACAGAGATCCTCTGGCCGCCTCGTTGCATGTTCAGTATCGCTTTTTCCCAAATCGTCAT
>JANONA010000139.1:0-4026 GCA_031420575.1 Nitrospirota bacterium
ATGGTGGGTTTCCGGGAAATCCTATCTTTGCAGATTGATCGATATTTTGCATATGGGTTACGTAGATGAAATTTTATTCGGTCATGAGGTCGTCGAAAAATTGCCGGAAATCGTCACCGAGTGGGTGAAACTATCGAGTAATAAATGACTCCTTGGATGGCGCGTGTCTCCGTTGCGCCCTTATAACTTCGGAATACAGTTCCGAGACCGCCTGTCGTGCAATTTCGCAGGCGGGGGAAAATACCGTGGCGAGATCTTTCGCGGTGAGAGGCCGCCGGGCGGAAGCGCGGATGAATATCAAAAGGTTGCTGATGCTGGATGAACTGACAGGAAACGGCCCGAGCACCTGAAAGCCGCGTTCAGCCCCGATTTCCGGAATGAGAAGCTGTTGTGCGCCCTCAATCGGCACAGGCGTCTGAAGCAGTGCGGCAACTTTGGTAAACCTTACGAAGAGTATCTGCTCGCCGTCCAGGGCAATTCCAACGGCCTTCTCCAAAAAATCTTCCGCTTGCTGACCGACCGCCTTCGCTTGTTCGCTCAAGTACCGCTGGAGCTGTTCCGAGACCTTCTGTGCGTTGGCCCTTCCCGACAACTTGCCGGGGACTTTATATTCTATCGTAACATAGCCGTATACAGCGTCGGCTTTTCCCTTGAAGCGCGTGGCCGATTTTTCATATTGTACAATTTCGACATCCACACCCATCTGCGTAAATACATTCCGCAGAAGGGGTTCCACGCTCATCTTCAGGTCTTCTTCCGTAGTAGCTTTGCGGGCGGCTTCCCTGATCTCTTTTGCGAGCTTGTCAGTATTGATCTGCCAGTATTTTTTTTCAGCCGACATTCTTTCCCCGCTTAACTTCGGATCAGCTACCTATGAATAGGGCTCGCTCTATCAACATAAAGCTAAATTGGAAACATAGTGTTTGTTCTGGAAAACCGCACAGAATCAATGTTGGCATATAAATTATTCTCACTGCGGTAGTGTAATTAAATTGCCATCTGTGTCAAGGAATAGTATCGGTATTAATTTGGAGTTATTTCTGATGATTTTTTTCTTCTTGTTAATATTTCCACTGTTTACTCGGAAATGTAAGGGGGGTAACAATCGTGACCTCACTTCTTCGTTCTTTTAATACCGTCTACTTCCTTCTTCAACGCATCAATCTGCACCTGCAGCTCGATAAGACGGTCCGCGATGGGATCCGGGATATGGATGTGGTCCATCAGGGCCTCGTCGGCCACGCGCTCGTCATGGATCCTCACGATCCTGCCGGGAATGCCGACAACGGTAGAATGGTCCGGCACGTCCTGAAGCACAACCGAGTTCGCGCCTATCTTCACATAGTCGCCGATCATGATCGGCCCCAGCACCTTGGCGCCCGCGCCCACGACCACATGGCTGCCCAGTGTAGGATGGCGCTTGCCGCGCTGCTTGCCGGTGCCGCCGAGGGTCACACCCTGAAAGAGCGTGACATTGTCGCCGATCTCCGCGGTCTCGCCGATCACGACCCCCATGCCGTGGTCGATGAACATTCCCGACCCGATTGTCGCGCCGGGGTGGATCTCGATCCCGGTGATAAACCGGGCGAACTGCGACAGCGCGCGGGGGAAGAACGGTATCCTTTTTTTCCAGAGCCAGTGCGCGAACCGGAAAAACAGAAGCGCGTGGAATCCGGCGTAGGTAAGGACGACCTCGACCCTGCTCGTGGCAGCCGGGTCCATGGAGAGCGCCGCGTTAAAGTCATTTTTTATTTTTTGGAAAGTCTCGCGCATGGGTTACTCCGCTTTGCGGATTGTGCAAACCGCGTATGCCGCCATCCCTTCGCCCCTGCCCGCGAACCCGAGACCCTCGGTCGTCGTGGCCTTCACATTGACCGCGGACCGGTCCACCTTCACGGCTGCGGCGATGTTCGCGACCATAGCCGGGATATGGGTTGCCATCTTCGGTTTTTCGGCCACAATGGTCGCGTCGATATTGTTCACCCGGAAACCGGCCTCGGCAAGCAGCCGCCGCGCCTCCTCGAGAAGCATGAGGCTTGAGATGCCTTTGTATTTCGGCGCCGAGTCGGGGAAATGCCTGCCGATGTCCCCGAGCCCGGCCGCGCCGAGCAGCGCATCGCAGATCGCGTGGAGCAGCACGTCGGCGTCCGAGTGCCCGAGCAGCCCTTTCTCAAAGGGAATGTCAACGCCACCGATCATGAGCTTTCCGCCCGCGACGAGGCGGTGCACGTCATAGCCTGTGCCGATTCTCATCATCCCCGCCTCCCGAGTATCTCCTCCGCCAGAATAAGATCCTCGGGCGTGGTGATCTTGATGTTCTCGTAGCTCCCCATGATCACCCGCACCGTGCCGCCCGCCCGCTCCACGAGCGTGGCGTCGTCGGTTCCGTGTATTTTGTGTTTCTGCGATTCCTCGTAGGCACGCTTGAGAACTTTGACCGGGAAAGCCTGCGGCGTCTGGATCGCCCAGAGCCTCCCCCGCTCCAGGGTGCGGAGCACGATCTTTTTGTCATCCACTTCCTTGATCGTGTCCTTGATCGGGACGCCCACGGCGACGCACTCGCCTTTTTTCGCGAGGTCAACGGCTTCCCTGATCATTTCGGATGTCACAAAAGGCCGCACACCGTCATGAACGAGCACGACTGCCGTGTCCTTCCCGATCTTCTGCAAGCCATGGAACACGGAATCCTGCCGCTCCTTGCCTCCCACGACTAAGGTCTTTACCTTGGTTATATGATAGCGTTCGATAATATCGCCGAGGCAGCTCTCCATGTCTTCCTCGGAAAGAATCGGGATGATCTCGTCGATCTCCGGGGCGCGCTGAAACGCCAGGAGGGTATGCGCCAGCAGGGGCTTATCTCCAAGCAACAGGAACTGCTTTGCCACGGCCTTGCCCATCCGCTTGCCCATGCCCGCTGCTGGTATAAGTGCTGTCACCTTCGACATGAGACCCTCATCAGGGAAAAACTCCAAATGCCAAATAATAAATAAAATTCAAACTCAAAATTCAAAATTCCATAACGTTTGAGCCTCTTGCAAAACTCTAAAAAACGCAGTCTTGTCATTTCGACCAGAGGGAGAAATCTTTGTTTTTATTACACTGAAAGATTCCTCTCTTCGTTCGGAATGACACAAAAGGGGACTTTTGCAAGAGGCTCGTTTGAAAATTGATTTTTGGCGCTTGGAGCTTATTCGTGATTTAATGCTTGAGATTTAACGTTGCCCGTGGCGAGGGCTTTTATTTTTTGAAATTCTTCACGCTGATCTTAAAACGTTTTGCCATGGGCGCTTCCATGTCGATCGCAACGCGGAGCTGAAACTGGTCCTCCCGGTCTTTGCTCGCCACGGCAAAAGGAAGGACGATCCGGCCGCCTTCCATGAACGGCTTCCCCAGGTCCACCTTCACCCCCGCATCCACGGCCTTTTCAAGCGCCGCCATCTCCGGCCTGGCCTCCGCCATGGGCGCACCGGGCATCGAGGGCTCCGGCGGGGGTGCTTCCGCCATAATATCCAACAGGGGCGGATTATTTTTGTCTTCCTTGCCGAGAATGTCGCCCAGCGTAAAGTTGTGGCGCTTGGGATTTTTCTGCATGTCCTGAAGCACCAATTTGGAAATGGCGGTGAAGGTTTTGAGCACACCGTCTCCGGTTGTCGCTACCGCCTCGTAGAAGGGGACGCGTCGAGGATTCATCGCCAGATTCAACTCTCCGATCGAGAGCGTGTCGGGAAGGTCCCGCTTGTTATACTGGATCACCATGGGGAAATCGGACAGGTTGATCCCTTGCTCGGCAAAGTTATCGCGGAGGTTCGCAATGCTCTCGAGGTTTGCATCGAGCATGGCGCGCTGCGAGTCGGCAACGAAGATCACGCCGTCCGCGCCCTTGAGCACGAGCTTGCGCGTTGCGTTGTAGAACACCTGCCCCGGCACGGTGTAGAGGTGGAACCGCACCTTGTAGTTTTTGATCGTGCCGAGTTCGACGGGAAGAAAGTCGAAGAACAGCGTCCGGTCCGTCTCCGTCGCGAGCGA
>JANONA010000140.1:0-1500 GCA_031420575.1 Nitrospirota bacterium
GGTTGCCTGGATGTTTCTCTTGATGGACATCGGCGTGATGTTGTTCTTCTTGTTATACACCTCCTGCACCGTGCGCCGCCGGTTGGTCTCGGCAATGGCCCGCTGCATGGAATCGGTGATCCTTTCGGCATAGAGGATCACCTCGCCGTTCACGTGCCGCGCCGCCCTTCCCATGGTCTGGATAAGCGAACGCGTGGAGCGCAGGAAACCTTCCTTGTCCGCGTCGAGAATGGCGACGAGAGAAACTTCGGGAATGTCCAATCCTTCGCGCAGAAGGTTGATGCCGATCAGCACGTCGTACTTTCCCAGGCGCAGATCGCGGATGATGTCCACCCGCTCCAGGGTATCGATATCGGAGTGTAAATATGCCACCTTGACGTTCAGTTCCTTGTAATGCTCCGTCAGGTCTTCCGCCATGCGCTTCGTGAGCGTGGTGACGAGCACACGCTCGTGCGACTCGGTCCGTTTCCGGATTTCATTCAAAAGATCATCCACCTGCCCCTTGGCCGGCCTGATGGCGATCTCCGGGTCCGTGAGGCCCGTGGGCCGGATCACCTGCTCGATGATCCGCGCGCCCGCTTTCGCGACCTCGAAGTCAGCCGGCGTTGCCGACACATACACGGTCTGGTTCACCCGCTCCTCGAACTCCTCGAAATTGAGCGGCCTGTTGTCGAGGGCCGACGGCAGGCGAAACCCGTACTCCACAAGGTTCATCTTCCGCGCCCGGTCGCCGTTGAACATGCCGCCGATCTGCGGGATTGTGGCGTGGGACTCGTCGACAACGAGAAGGAAATCCTTCGGAAAGTAGTCCAGCAGGGTCGGCGGCGGCTCGCCCTGCACTCTCCCCGAGAGGTGGCGGGAATAGTTCTCGATGCCGTGGCAATAGCCCATCTCCTGGATCATCTCAAGATCGAACATCGTGCGCTGCTCGATACGCTGCGCCTCGATCAGCTTGTTCATTTTGCGGAAGGCCTGGATGCGCTCCCTGAGTTCCTCATGGATGCCGTCGATGGCCGCCTTCATGCGCGATTCGGGGATAACATAATGGCTGCCGGGGTAGATGGCGATCTTCTCAAGCTTCTGGCGAGGCGTGCCGAGGAGCGGATCGAACACGGAGATCGTCTCGATCTCGTCCCCGAAGAGTTCAATGCGGACGGCCGCATCCTCGTACGATGCCGGAAAGATCTCGACCACGTCCCCCCGCACCCGGAAGACGCCGCGCTGGAAATCGAAGTCGTTCCGCGAATACTGGATGTCCACGAGTTTACGGAGGAGCTCGTTCCGCTCGATGCGCTGCCCCTTTTCAAGGAACAGCAGCATGCCGTGGTACGCCTCGGGCGAGCCCAGGCCGTAGATGCACGAAACCGAGGAAACGACGATCACGTCGTTCCGCTCGAACAGCGAAGTGGTCGCCGAGTGGCGCATGCGGTCGATTTGCTCGTTGATGGCCGAGTCCTTATCGATGTACGTGTCCGTCGTCGGGAGGTACGCCTCGGGCTG
>JANONA010000141.1:0-7644 GCA_031420575.1 Nitrospirota bacterium
ACGTGTTTGAAATGGAGACCAAATCGCTCGACCTCTCCATCAGCAAGGGTTTTCTGATTTTCACCCCCTACGCAGGCGTGGGGCAGGTATGGATCACCAGTACGCCTATTGGCCCCACCGCAACTTTACTCAATCTTAAGAAAGAAGAAATATCCGAAACCAAGGGCTTCGTGGGCGCGAAGCTCACCTTCTTCCCCTTCCTGAACCTCGTGGCTGAAGCCGGTTTTGCAAAGGTCAACCTGTACTCGCTCCGCCTGAACCTGCACTTTTAACCCACTGTCTCTGTGAAAAGCCCCCGGCCATAAACCGGGGGCTTTTGTATTTCCTGTTATGTTACCCTGTACTCTGTACCCTGTACCCTGTACTCTGTACCGTGACCCCTTGCCCCTTGCCCTGTTTCATGGTATATTCCCGCCGTGAAACCAAAGATTGACATACCCATGCTTAGGATCACGGGCAACGGCATAGAAGGCGTTATAGACGAGGTTGCGTCAGAGTTGCCTGTTAAGCTCATACTGAACAACGAGCCGCTCGTAACACTGCTATGCACGCCGACAGAGCTGGAGGAAATGGCAATGGGATTCCTCCTGTCCGAAGGCTTACTCCATGACACATCGGCAATCAAGAAGCTGGAGGTCATCGAAAAAGACGCGACCGTCCGTATCGAGCTATCGGACCTTCCCGTGGACTGGGAAAAAATATTTGAGAAACGGACCATTTCCTCGGGCTGCGGAAAAGGGATCACCTTCACGAATTACCGGATGCATGCCGACCACAGGATAGACTTCACCGGACAGCTCATGAGCCTCGATGATATCAAGGAGCTGCTCAAGACGTTCAGGAACATCTCCTCCCTCTATCTTGAAACCGGCGGGGTCCACAGCGCCGCGCTCTCGGATGGGAAGAATATTCTGTTCTTTTCCGAAGATATCGGCAGGCACAATGCCGTGGACAAACTGATCGGGAAGGCATTTCTGCGGTCGGTTCCACTGGAGGACAAAATCCTGCTCACAAGCGGCAGGGTCACGTCGGAGATCATGACGAAAGCCGGCAGGAACCGATTCCCAATCCTGATCAGCCGGGCCGCGCCCTCGTGCATGGCCATCAGCTATGCCGAGGACATGGGCATCACGCTCGTGGGCTTTGCCCGCGGAGACCGGATGAACATCTACACGTGGCCAAAGAGGATCCGGATGGAGTAACGATTTGCAACTACTCAGGTTCAAAGTTCCACGGTTCACGGTTCAAGGTTAGAGAGCGATGTAGATTAAATGGTTTGAAGATATTGAGGCTTGGCAACTGGCAGGTGAATTGACTCATCAACTATCTCAAAAAATATCAGGAGAGCAAAGTAGCCAACCGTGAACCGTGAACCTGACAACCTGAGTAGTTACTTTGAAGGAGAAGTATGAATAGTCTGCGCGAATTTACCGCCGAACCCATGATCGCCTATTTTTCAATGGAGATCGGCGTGAAGAACGACATCCCCACCTACAGCGGCGGCCTCGGCATTCTTGCCGGTGACACCATAAAATCCGCGGCGGACCTGAAGCTTCCCCTTGTGGCCGTGACGCTGATCGCGCACAAAGGGTACTTCAATCAGGAGCTCGATGCGGACGGTTGGCAGAAGGAAAAACCGATGGTCTGGGACCCGGCAAAATACATGACGCTTCTGCCCGCAAAAGTGAAAGTGCATATTGAGGGCCGGGACGTCTCTATCCAGTCCTGGCTGTATGAGGTTATCAGCCCCACGGGAGGCAAGGTGCCTATTCTCTTCCTCGACACGGACCTCCCGGAGAACGCGACGCAGGACCGGAGTATCACGGATTCCCTCTACGGCGGCGACAGCGCCTACCGGATCAAGCAGGAAGTCGTGCTCGGCATGGGAGGCGTGCGCATGCTCCAGGCGCTTGAATTTCATATCAAGAAATTCCACATGAACGAGGGACATGCGAGTTTTCTGGCGCTCGAGCTGCTGCTCCGGTTCAAACGGGACATCGAAAGCGTGTGGGACGAGCGCTCGGTATGGGACGTGGGCAGAGTGCGGGACCTCTGTGTTTTCACCACCCACACGCCCGTGGAAGCGGGCCACGACAAGTTCCCCTACCCCTTAGTCAAGCAGGTGCTCGGGGAGCTCATTCCCTTTGGCGTGCTCAAGGACCTCGCGGGCAAGGACAACCTCAACATGACGATGCTTGCGCTCAACCTGAGCAAGTACATTAACGGCGTGGCGAAGAAACACGGAGAGGTTTCACAGCACATGTTCCCCGGATACCGCATCCATGCCATCACGAACGGCGTGCACACCTTCACCTGGACCTGCAAGGACATGGCGGACCTCTTCGACAAATACATCCCCGGCTGGGCCAATGAACCCGAGCTCTTCGTCCGGTCCGGCAACATCCCGGCGCTGGAAATATGGGAAGCGCACCGTGAGGCAAAGAGGAAGCTCCTTACCTACGTCGGCGAGGCCACGGGCGTGGTCATGGATCCGAATATCCTTACCCTCGGCTTTGCGCGACGGGCCACGGCCTATAAACGTCCTCACCTTCTGTTCTCCGATATCGAGCGCTTGCTGAAAATCAATGAAAAGGGCAAACTCCAGGTCATCTATGCGGGCAAGGCGCATCCCCACGACGACAACGGCAAGAGGCTGATCCAGGGCATCTACGGATACCGTGACAAACTCAAAGGAAAAATATCCATCGTTTTCCTTCCCGACTACGACATGGACCTTGCGCTCAAGCTCGTCTCGGGCGTTGACGTGTGGCTCAACACGCCGCTCCGGCCGCTCGAAGCGTCGGGCACCAGCGGCATGAAAGCCGCGCATAACGGCGTCGTGAACTTCAGCGTATTAGACGGATGGTGGATCGAGGGGCATATCGAAGGGTTTACGGGATGGTCCATCGGCGCTCTGCCGACCGAGACCGCGCTGCCGGGAACCTCGGACGCCGAGGACGCGGCGGACCTCTACACCAAGCTTGAGAACCTGATCATTCCGAAATATTATGATCCGGACAAGAGCTCGTGGAGCAGTATGATGAAGAATGCCGTGAGCAAGAACGCCTACTACTTCAACAGCCACCGCATGATGAGACGGTATGTGACCGAAGCGTACATCAGATAAATTCAGACTCCTTGTCCTCGCGGGTATTAAACGAGGAGTTGCTTTCGCAGAGCCGGCGCCCGCTTGCAATCTTTCCGGTTTTATAGTATAAATCCGTATGCATAATAAAATAAAGACCGTCCGGGAATTGCGTCCTCTCCTCGACATCCTCCGCGCATCGGGCAAAAAAATCGTTTTCACGAACGGCTGCTTTGACCTGATCCATACCGGCCACACCCGCTATCTCGCGAAAGCAAAATCCCTCGGGGACATCCTCATCGTGGCGGTAAACAGCGACGCCTCCACGCGCGCGATCAAGGGGGACAAACGACCCATCACTATCGAGGCCGACCGCATGGAAACGCTCGCGGCGCTCGAGTCCGTTGACTTTGTCGCTTTGTTCCCCGAGCCCGACCCGTACAGGATCATTTCCGAGCTCCAGCCCGACGTGCTGGTCAAGGGCGGTGACTGGCCTATCGAGAAGATCATCGGACGGGATGTCGTGGAAGCGCGGGGCGGTAAGGTGGTCAGCGTGGGATATATTGAAGGCGCTTCAACAACGGGGATCATTGAGAAGATTGTGGCGAAATACGGGGAGGGTGGGAAGGTAGGAGGGTAGGAGGGTGGGAAGGTGGGAGGGTGAGAAGAGGAGAAAACGATCTTAGTAGCAGAATTTATCCGCGGTTTTTTCCATGGCATTGAGCATGGACTGAATGCTCTCATACTCGGCATCGAGACTAATGAATTCATCCTTGTTGATGTACCCGCAGGCCAAACTAAATTCCAGCCAGCACTGTGTTTCTGATGCTTCCTGCATCGCATCGGTCAACTTATTCTTAAATACCGCTGGATATCTCCTTTTTCTCCAGGCTTCAGCAAGGTTTGAACATACTGATCGAGAAGATCGTCTAATTTGATCTACAAGTGAATATCTTTCATTTACAGGAAATATTTTTGTCATAACAAAAATATTCATCGCGGCGATAAACGCCTTCTGATAGACTTCGAGGTCCCTGTAGTGTCGAATCGTCTTTTTTCTTTCCATCAGTTTTCACCCTCCCACCTTCCCACCTTCCTGCCTTATCACCTTCCCACCCTCCTTTCCCCGTATCTTCTCGTCTTCCATCTGATACAATTCATCATCATCAAACCCGAAGTAATGCCCGACCTCATGCATCACCGTGTCCATGACGATCTCCTCGATTTCCGCGGGTGATGACGACGCGGTTTCGATCGGTTGTTGATAAATAACGATGCGATCAGGGAGCAGATTGCCGTAGTTCCATTCACGTTCCGTAAGCGGTACGCCCTGGTACAGGCCGAGGAGTGTGCCGGATTCAATGCCCATGTCTTTCAGTAACGCTCTGGAAGGCCGGTCTTCTATTTCGACGGAAATGTTCTCTAATTTCCGTTTGAACCTGCGAGGCAGCCGCCGGAGGGAATTCTGAACTAATTTTTCAAAAGCGGGCTTGTTCATTTCAGAATACAAGGAACAGAAGACAGAAGTCAGAAGACAGAAGTCAGAAAACAGAAGACAGAAGTCAGAAGACAGAAGTCAGAAGACAGAAGACAGAAGACAGAAGTCAGAAGACAGAAGACAGAAGTCAGAAGACAGAAGACAGACTGAATCAAAGTCTGTTGCCTATTGTCTGTACTCTGTACTCTGTACTCTGTACTCTGTACTTTGTACTCTGTCCTCTGTACTCTGTCCTTTGTCTTGAACTATTTCCTGATACTGTAAAACACTTCTCTGCCCCGATACACGGCGGCGTCTCCCAGTTCTTCTTCGATTCGTATGAGCTGATTGTACTTGGCGATACGGTCCGTGCGCGAGAGCGAACCGGTCTTGATCTGTCCCGCATTCGTCGCAACGGCGAGGTCCGCGATGGTAGTATCCTCGCTTTCACCGGAGCGGTGAGAGATCACCGCGGTATACTGGGCGCGTTTCGCCATCTCGATTGCATCAAGGGTCTCGGTAAGCGTGCCGATCTGGTTCAGCTTGATCAGGATCGAGTTGCCGATGCCCTCGGCAATGCCCTTTTTGAAGATCGACGTGTTCGTCACGAAGATATCGTCGCCGACAAGCTGGACCTTTTTGCCGAGACAATCGGTCAGGAGCTTCCAGCCTTTCCAGTCCTTTTCGGACAGGCCGTCTTCGATGCTGATTATGGGGTACCGTTTGACCCACTCTTCGTAGAAAGCGACCATCTCTTCCGAGGACTTTTTCTTGCCCTCGCCCTTGAGCTCATAAACGCCGTTCTCATAGAACTCGCTCGCGGCGGCGTCCAGACCGAGGAAAACATCATGGCCTGGTTTGTATCCCGCCTTCTCCACGGCCTCTAAGATCACCTGAACGGCCTCTTCGTTTGATTTCAGGTTCGGCGCAAAACCGCCCTCATCGCCCACTGCCGTGCTGTATCCCTTTTTTTTGAGAACTGACTTAAGGTTGTGAAAGATTTCAGCGCCGATGCGGATAGCCTCCGAACAGGAAGAAGCTCCCGCCGGGATGATCATGAACTCCTGAATATCGATATTATTGTCCGCATGCGCTCCGCCGTTCAGCACATTCATCATGGGAACAGGCAGTTCCCTGGCATTCGGCCCGCCGAGGTACTGGTAGAGCGGCAGGCCCGCGTCTTCCGCCGCGGCCTTGGCAACGGCAAGCGAAACGGCAAGCATGGCATTCGCGCCGAGCTTGCCCTTGTTCTCGGTGCCGTCGATTTCAACCATGGTCCGGTCAATCACCGCCTGCTCGGCGGCATCCATGCCCGCAATAGCGGAACCAATCACCTCAATAACATTGGCCACCGCTTTCCGCACGCCCTTGCCGAGATAACGAACTTCTCCGTCTCTGAGCTCGAGCGCCTCGCGCTCACCCGTTGACGCGCCGCTCGGCGCGATAGCGCGGCCCATGGCCCCGCTTTCGAGGATGACGTCGGCCTCCACCGTGGGATTGCCCCGCGAATCCAGCACCTCGCGCGCATACACATCAATAATCTCGCTCATAAAAACCCCCTGATGAAAAATTCATCATTCCGCATTCCGCACTCCGCATTCCACACTGAACTTACTGTCCCAGAATAAACTTCCTGCCCGCATCGATCAGTTCTTTTATTTTCTCATCGGACGATGACTCGACATACACTCTCACCACCGGTTCAGTGCCCGATGCGCGCATCAGCACCCAGCTATCGTCCTCAAGCATGTACTTGGTCCCGTCCGCGGTGGTCTTCTTGCCCTTGACCCGGAGTCCGCCGAGCTCATTCAACGGCTGACTGAGGCGTTCCCCTACCGCTTTGCGGTTGGCTTCCGTGAGCTGTATATTGATCCGCTCGTTCAGGATGGTCCCTACTTCTTTATACAGCCGTTTGAGCAGCTCCTTGATGGATTTTTTCTCCCGCGCAACCATCTCCGCGACCAGCAGGCAGGCGAGGATGCCGTCCTTCTCGGGCACGTGGCCTTTGATGGTCATGCCCGCGCTCTCTTCACCGCCGAAGATGATCTTGCCCTGCACGAGCAGCTCACCGATGAATTTGAATCCAACGCCGGTCTCATAAACTTCGATACCGTGTTTTTTCGCCACGGCATCAATAAGGTGCGAGGTGGCAATGGAGCGGGCAGCCCCGCCTTTCCAACCCCGGGTGCGGCAGAGATAATCCAGAACCAGAGCAAGCGCCTGGTTCGGATTGACGTATGTCCCATCGGCATCCAGCACTCCGAAGCGGTCCGCATCTCCGTCAACCGCCAGGCCGACGTCGAACTTCCCCTTTTCCATGAGCGACGAAAGTTCCGCGAGATTCGCTTCCGACGGTTCGGGAGAACGTCCGCCGAACAAGGCGTCTCGTTGCCCGTGAATGACCGTTACCACACAGCCCGCGTCCCTGAGCATACTGTCAAGGTAGTCTCTGCCCGTGCCGTACAGAAGGTCAACAGCGATCTTGAGCTTCGACTTCCTGATCGTCTCGATATCAACTTTCTTTTTCAGATCATCGAGATACGCTTTTCGCTGGTCAACTTCCTCCACAAGGCCCTTTTCCTTCGCCTCGGCAAGAGGCATAAAGGCAATGGAGTTTTTGGCTAAAAGAGCATTGGCTCTTGTCTCAATATCCTTTGTTGTTTCCGGGAGCGCGGGCCCTCCCCAGGCGGAAGAAAATTTAATGCCATTGTATTGCGGCGGGTTATGGCTCGCCGTAAAATTGATGCCGCCGGCGGCCTTTCTCCGGATGATCTCGAACGATATCGCGGGGGTGGGAACATCGCGGTTTGAAAGATAGGTATGAATTCCGTTCGCCGCAAGGACCGCGGCCGCTTCTTCCGCAAAGCGCTCCGACAGAAAGCGGGTATCGTAGCCGACGATCATGCCTTTGTCCTTCAAGCCCTGCGCCGCGATATGGTCCGCGATAGCCTGGGTGACCGCGCGCACCCTGCTCATGGTAAAATCATCGGCGATCACGCCGCGCCAGCCCGAGGTCCCGAATTTAATTTTTTCCATCGCCATAGTGATTAAAAAATATCACACTTAACCCGCCTTTGCAACT
>JANONA010000142.1:0-5402 GCA_031420575.1 Nitrospirota bacterium
GTGGGTTACAACCGCGCCGCGCGCATGATCGAGATGATGCAGGAGGACGGCATCGTCGGCCCGGCGGACGGCGCCAAGCCGCGCGAGGTGCTCGTGCGCAAGAACATGGACGGGACCATGAATGATCTGGATGAGCTGTAGTTTCTAAAGAATGAAAGTAACCACACAGGTCGGTTACTTCGCTGCGTCGCAAAGAGTTTGCAGGGCAAGGCTTGAGCCTTGCTGATTACCGACAGGCCGCAACCCTGAATCGGAGCGATAACCGCTGATTTCTCCAAATAAACCTTGAGCGTGCTGAAAATCCATGCTACTGTCAGCCATTCGCGCAATGTCCGGTCGCAGCATCGAGGTGAAGTTCCGTCCCGATAAATACGGATTTCCAGAATTATCGGAACGGTTTCCGTCAAATGAGAAGAGATTTTTCTCAAAATATTATCATATTGATATATTAGACAATTAGACGCGGGATTAGTCCCGACGATTTGTTAAGCACTGGTTATGGGGGAAAAAATGATTTACAATGAAAAATTTAACAGGTATACTTAGTATATGATGAAGTTACCTGTCGACCAGACTATTCATGATTTGTTGACTAATAAATTAAAGACTCTCGAAAGACATTTTAAGTCCGACGTTATCTCTTACTTTGGTCCAATTATAGATGGAAACGAAACATTTTTTCTTCAAGTCATTGAACAACTGAATAAAACAAAGTCAAAAAATAACTGTCTATATATAATCCTTACCACCCAAGGAGGCAGTGCTTTTGCAGTAGAAAGATATGTCAATATTGTAAGGAATCACTATGATGAAGTAAATTTTATTGTTCCCGATTATGCTTACAGTGCGGGGACGATATTCTGCTTAAGTGGTGATAACATTCATATGGATTATTTTTCGGTGTTAGGCCCTATTGATCCGCAAGTGCAAAATAAAGAAGGGAAATGGGTACCTGCACTTGGTTATTTGGATAAGGTAAATGAAATGCTCGAAAAGGCGAAAAATAAAACTCTTACGCAGGCAGAATTCTTAATATTAAAAGATATTGATTTAGCAGAACTAAGAGCTTATGAGCAGGCAAAAGAACTAACAATTTCGCTTTTAAAAAAATGGTTAGTTAAATATAAATTTAAGAATTGGACAAAACATGAGACCACGCCAGCACTATTGGGCAAAGACGTTACTGACGAGGAAAAGGAAAAGCGGGCAGAAGAAATTGCTGACGAATTAGGTAACAATAAAACATGGAAATCTCATGGACGACCAATTAATATAGAGACTCTCAAAAATGATCCCAAATTGAGATTGAAGATAGATGATTTCGGAAAGATGCCGGAACGACAAAGAATGATTCGAGAATATTATAATCTTTTGTCAGATTATATAAAAAAGAATGGTATTGTAATTTTTGTCCACTCAAGGGAGTTTATCTAATGGAAAAAATATCTGAACAAATAATCAAACTTATAGGCGATGCTGAAAAGGATTTCGCGGGTGAAATTAACTATGAAGAATTAAGGGCAGCAGTCGATAGCTATAACGAGATGGTTAAACTTGGCATTACTAAGAAAAGAGGCTACAGTTTATTATCTATCGATCAAGCTAATATTAAACAGCCTGCCTTTAATTCTTAATAATTAAAATAACCCATAACCAGCGGGTCGAGGCGACAGGGGATTAGCCCTTGATCTTTTTCATTCTTTGCTTATTGCCCCTGCGCCTCACCCTTGTCGTTGGCTATGATGGAACCCGACGCCAACCATGAGTTCGAGTCCGGCACGCGGCTCAACAGTCTAAGTCGAAGGAGATGCCTATGATACAAGAATTTGCCGCTGCAGTTCAAAGCGCAAAGGTGCTCACCGATTTACTTAAGGCCACCCATGAACTTAAAAACTCTAATGAGTTTATCGCCGCGGTATCCGAGATTAACGCCAAGTTGATGGAGGCCCAAATCGCTGCTCTTGCATCTCAAGAGAAACAATCTACTCTCGCCAAGAGAATAGGCGAACTTGAAAATAAAGTTGCTGAATTGGAAAATTGGCAGCGGGAGTCTGAACGCTATCAGCTTTTCATGTTGGCTCCAGATGTCCCGGTTTTTACAATTAGACCGGGCAAAGAGAACGGTGAGCCACCCCATAAACTTTGCGCAACTTGCTATAACAAAAGACAAAAAAGCTATCTGTATCGTTCCGGCATGGCTTATGATGGAACTCATTACAAGTGCAATACTTGTGACAAAGAAATCATTGACGATACTCATAAGTTAGAACTCCCAGATGATGAACCATTAAGTCCTTACGAATCTTAGAGCCTGCCAACGTGTCGAGCGGATATTGCAAAGGAGAAAAACGATGCACATAATATTTTTTATTGCAGCGGGACTTGTTTTTGCATATTGGCTGTGGGGTCTGAGTCTGAGCCACTCTCGAGTTCGGCAGCCCATGGTTTTTCGGACTACAAGAGGGGTTTGGGGTATTTTCATCGTTGCTGTATTTTTTGCTCTTGTTGGCTACCTTCTTTCAAGATAGTTCAGTATAAGGAGGCAACAAATGTTCACTTGGTTTCTTTTAATTGTCTTTATCGCTCTCGCTATCAGCAAGCCTTGGTGGTGGATTGGCGCTGCATTGCTCGCATTCTATAAAGTCGCTCGTTGGTATTTCTATGACGGACGTCCATGGCGAAGAATGCACTACCCGATGATGCGGGCGTATGCAAACGCAGCCGGATTTGAGACCGGCATGGCTAATCGAGAAGGTAGAGAGTTTGATATTCGGAACGCTCTCCGTGTGTTACTCAAAAGTGTAAAACCTGAATGGAGTGATGATGATATCAACACAAGAATCGAGAGCGAATTTATAAATTGCGATTTGTTTAAGGATGATGAGCTCATTCGTGCGCATATTCTAAAAAAGAACAAAGATATTTCTGCTGAAAAGCTTAATGGTATGATGGCCTCTGCCAAAGCTCAATTTAATACGAGTGATAAGGGATTAATGGTGCGGCTGATTGTAGCTGCTATTATCGAGGAACAATATGGCCGCGCCGACCGTGGGGAATATCTTTACGAGGTGCTGACCGGAACAGCCCAATAAGAGAACGTTTCATTTCTTTTTTTACTGTCTGTAAATATGGCGTCGTCTTGCGACACTTGTCTCTCAACCAGCGGGTCGAGAGGGGCGTTCCGCCCCTCACCCGCGCGTTAGCTTTTAGAAATGAGGAAGACATGAACTGCAAACCCTTCGGTTACATTGTTCTTTCATTGTGCTTGGTGTCATGCGCCAGCATGTACACGCAACAAAATGTAAGAAATATTTCACAATTAGGTCCTGGCATGAACCAAGAGAGGGTCGTGGAAATCATGGGAACACCAGCTAAGGTTGAATTTAGCGGCGAAAATAAAGCCCTGCACTATTGCAGTACAGGTTATGGCTCAGATGAATACGCCGTTGTTATTTTAACCTCAGGAAAAGTCGTAGCGGCCAAGAACTATACTGTAACGCTAAGGGATACTGGGGGTGCTACCGGAGACTGTAGCCGCTTCGTAAAATCGGTAGATCTAAAACAAGCAGATTTTGTTCATGAAATTCGCTTCCGTTAAAGCTAACAACCGCATCAACTCGGGCTGGCAATTCCGCTTCGCTCCATTGCCAGCCGGTTATGCGGAACGTTATGAATAATGTACAAGCATGAAGAACTCGGAACGGCATGAGTTTCGAAAGGTCCGCAGCGATCAGGATTCCGAAGTCTTATGTCAAAGAGTGAGGCGAAACATAATCTGGAGGAAAGGCATGGACGACCACCAAAGCAGCCGACGGGCCTGCAATATTAACGGTATGGAGGACTTCCTGTGATAATTGTTCGACTATTCTTGGCTGTGACAATGATACTCTCCCTTACTGGCTGTTTTGGGGCCCTCTTTGAGCACATCCGCATCGACCCCACGACGGCTGACGACCTCAGACGTCAGGTGCCGGTATATACCGAGAATGAGATCCGTGGTCGCAACTATACGGTGATCCAACCGCTAAGAGCGACATCATGCAAGAATAAAATGTGGGATCCGACACCGACTCAGGAAGATGCGATCGACCAGTTGCGTGTGAAGGCGGCACGTCTTGGAGGAAACGGTTTGCTGAATGTGACTTGCGAGGCACCGAGCGGTACCAGCTTAATCACAAATTGCTGGTCGTCGCTGACTTGCCATGGTGCTGCAGTCAAGGTCACTCCGTAAGAGCGTTCTGAAAGAATAGAATTATGGCGGCGATAGAGGCATGAGTCCCGAATTACTCGCAGCGACCTTGGAACGAACCACTGTTGCGAATTGTGTGGTAAAGCAACACCGGAAAGAAATGGTGGGGGTAACGCTGAAGACGCCGTGATATACTATCCTGTATTGGAATGAAAGCAGTAATAAAGACAAAAGGCTTCATAACCAGGGGCTGCAGTGGATCGCCGAAAAATCCGGCTTCCACTGACCCCCGGCGTTAGCCATTTATATATTGAGAGGTTTTTTGCCAATGAAACAGCTTGTCATTTTCTTGTTTTTTACATTTTCCATTGCCGGATGTGCGACTCATGGAACACGAGCTGCAATGACCTCTGGCGAAATTGGGTGTCCTACTTCAGAAATTAAAGTGTCCGATGGCGACATGGGGTGGACTACAGACACATGGACAGCTATTTGTCGTGGAAAGACATTTTTTTGCACTTACACTTCCAGCCTAAACTTGAGTTCTAGGACTCAGTGCAAAGAGGAAATTTCATTATCAACGAAGTAAACATATCGGGGCCATGTCTATATGTTCATTCAGAATGGCTAACCCGGCGTTCGGGGAACCTATAGGGTCAGGTCTTTAGTGTTGACATTATTATCGCGGATCATGACCGAATGGCAGTAATGCTAACGGTAAAGACCTGACCGAATGGCAGTAATGCTAACGGTAAAGACCTGACCCTATGACTCTCTCTATGACTCTCTCTATGACTCTCTGGTTTATGCTAAAATAAAACCATTCACCTTCACCGGAAAACGGAGGCCTGATATGAACCGCCGAGAATTCATTATTACATCCGCGGGCGTTGCGTTGTCAACAGCCGCTGGACCAGGCCACGGAGGACCGGATATGCCGGCGCAAAAGCCCGCGGGGGCGAAAACAAAGGTCTCGCTCATCAAAACACCTGACAGGCATGAGGGCGTAAACAGGGCCATTGACCTGCTGAAGATCAACCCGGTGAGCGGAAAGAGCGTTCTGCTCAAGCCAAACTTCAATACCGCCGATCAATTTCCCGGATCAACTCACCATGACACGCTCGAGGCCATTATCCTGCGTTTGAAGGCCATGAAGGCAAAGAGCATCACCGTCGGAGAGAGAAGCGGCCCTCCGGATACCGCTGACGTGATG
>JANONA010000143.1:0-3329 GCA_031420575.1 Nitrospirota bacterium
GAGCTGTCCGTTGTCTTCTGTATCTCGTCCTGCAGTTTCTTGACCTCGTCCTCGGAAACGTGGGCGTCCTTGTCCTTGCTCTTCTTCTTAATATCATCGTTCACGTCCCTGCGGATGTTTCGGACCGCGATCCGGGCGTCCTCGGCAAGCTTTTTCGCGTGTTTCACGATCTGCTGTCTGCGCTCCTCGGTCAGGGGGGGAATGCTGAGGCGGATGATCTTGCCGTCGTTGCCGGGTGTGAGCCCGACGTCCGATTTCAGGATAGCCTTCTCGATCTCGCCGAGCATCTTTGGATCCCAGGGCTGGATGGTGATCATCCGCGCGTCGGGCATAGCCATGTTCGACACCTGGTTGAGCGGCGTGGGCGTGCCGTAGAAGTCCACGATGATGCCGTCGAGCATGCCGAGCGATGCCCTGCCGGTACGCAGCGTCGTGAATTCCTTCCTCAGGACGTCAAGGGCCTTGCTCATCTTTTCCTCGGTTTTTTTCTGCTGCTCGCTAAGCATTATTCCTCCCGGTTACGAGCGTCCCGACCGTTTCGCCTAACACGATCCTCTTTATGTTGCCGGGTACGTTGAGGTTGAACACAATGATGGGAAGGTTGTTGTCCATGCACAGGGAGATGGCCGTCGCGTCCATTACCCGGAGGTTCCTCTGGAGCACTTCAATATACGTCAGGCTGTCGAACTTGACGGCGGTATTATCCTTCAGGGGGTCGGCGTTGTATACGCCGTCCACCCTGGTCGCCTTCATGATGACCTCGGCCCCGATCTCCATGGCCCGGAGCGCGGCGGCCGTGTCCGTGGTGAAGTAGGGGTTGCCGGTGCCGGCGGCGAAGATGACCACGCGATGTTTTTCCAGGTGACGCACGGCGCGGCGGCGAATGTAGGTTTCGGCGAGCTCGCGCATCTCGATTGCCGATTGTACCCGGGTGACCACGCCCTTGTTCTCCAGAACATTCTGGAGCGCCAGGGCGTTCAGCACCGTGGCGAGCATGCCCATGTAGTCCGCGCTCGCCCGCTCCATGCCTTTGGCGGCATCGGACAACCCGCGGAAGATGTTGCCGCCGCCGATGACGATGGCCACCTCAACGCCGAACTCGCAGACCTCTTTCACCTCGGACGTGATCGTGTCGAGCACGGCATGGTCGATGCCGTACCCCTGATCGCCCATGAGGGCTTCGCCCGAAAGCTTGAGCAGTATGCGTTTATATCGTGGTTGCGTCATATTATTTTAGCTGTGCCGCTACTTCCTCGGCGAAATTTTCCGTCTTCTTCTCGATGCCTTCGCCGAGCTGGTACCGGACGAAGCGGTTTACCGCGGCGTTCTTCAGGAGGTTCTTTACCGTGAGCTTGCCGTCGGGGTCTTTGATATAGAGCTGATCCATAAGGCAGCAGTCGGAATAGAACTTTTCGAGCTTGCCTTCCACTATCTTGCCGATGATGGCAACGGGTTTGCCCGATTCCTTTGCCTGGGCCTCGTACACCGCGCGCTCGCGGTCGAGCACGTCGGCCGGAATGGTCTCGCGGTTCAGGAACCGCGGATTTGCCGCGGCGATGTGCATGGCGACGTCCTTGCCGAGCTGTTCGTCGCCGCCGGAATAGTCCACCATGACGCCGATCCTGGCGCCGTGTAAATAGAGCGCGAGTTGTCCGGCTGTCTCATAGCGCATAAAGCGGCGGATAGCGATGTTCTCGCCGATCTTCTGTACCAGCGCGTTGCGCCTGGCTTCGACGGTCTCGTTGTTGATCGTGAGCCGCGAGAGCGCCGCAACGTCGGCCGGCTTTTGGGCGGCCACAAGCCCGGCGACCCCTTTCGCGAAGCTTTGGAAGTCATCGTTCTTTGCCACAAAGTCGGTTTCGCTGTTTACCTCGACCAGTACGCCGATTTTACCGCCCCCCTGGATGGAGGACGCGATCATACCCTCGGCCGCCGTTCGCGCGGCCTTCTTCGCCGCCGCGGACAGCCCCTTCTTTCTCAGGAGATCGACAGCTTTCTCAAAAGCGCCGCCGGCTTCTTCCAGCGCCTTTTTGGCCTCCATCATGCCGACGCCGGTCTTTTCTCTCAAGTCCTTCACCGCGCTCGCGGATATTGTTGCCATTTCTGAAAACCCTTTCAACCTAAAAAGCGTTTAGCCACGGACTTGCACAGACTTACACATATATTTCAAAGGATTACAGAAAAACATGCAGCCACCTTTTTGGTGAGACCTTTTATCTTTTCAGACGTTCGTTTTATCCGTGTTTGTCCGTATTTATCCGTGGCCAACTGCCGTTTTTAGGTTCAACGAAGATCAAAACAGTAGATTCCTTGTTTATGCTTCTTCAGCGGCGGCATCGGTATCCGCATCCGCGGTCTCGGGCTCCGCCGCCGCTGCCGCGGCCTGCGTCTCTCCGGCGGCCTTTGCGGTTTCCATGGCTTCGCCCGCTTCCCTGGCGATGGACTGTCTGCCCTCGATGACGGCATCGGCCATCTTGGACGCCATCAGGCGGATGGCGCGGATCGCGTCATCGTTGCCCGGGATGACATAGTCGATATTGTCGGGGTCGCAGTTTGTGTCAACCACGGCAACCACGGTGATGCCGAGCTTGTTCGCTTCCTGGACCGCGATCGTTTCCTTGCGGGGGTCGATGATGAAAATCATTGACGGCGGCTGGGCCATGGTCTTGATGCCGCAGAGGATCTTTTCGAGCTTGGTGCGTTGTTTCTCAAGACCGGCCACTTCCTTTTTCGTGAGCTTGTCGTAGGTGCCGTCCTCTTTCATCTTTTCGATCTTCTTGAGACGGTCGATGCTTTTCTTGATGGTGGCGAAATTGGTGAGCATGCCGCCGAGCCAGCGGCTGGAGACATAGTACATACCGCACCGCTTGGCCTCTTCGGTGATGGAGTCCTGGGCCTGCTTTTTGGTGCCGACAAACAGGATGTCTTTCCCCTGGGACGAGGCGGTGCGGACAAACTCGTACGCTTCCTTGAACAGCTTGAGCGTTTTCTGGAGGTCGATGATGTAGATCCCGTTCCGCTCTCCAAAAATATACTTCTTCATCTTGGGGTTCCATCGTTTTGCCTGGTGGCCGAAGTGTACCCCTGCTTCCAACAACTCTTTCATGGTGATCGTGGACATGACGTCCCTCCTTCAGGTTTTTACCTCCGCGCCGATCATCCCCCGGCAGATCCCGGTTTAAATCGGGACACCCTGCCGCAAGTCCTGGCGCGTGTGTAATGAGATATGCCTTTTTTAAAAAGGCGACCAATAAAATACCATAGATGCGCGCGCGTTTCAAGGAAAATTTTCTTTCCCTGGGTTTTTTTCGCAATTCCAGGCAGTTCTC
>JANONA010000144.1:0-2004 GCA_031420575.1 Nitrospirota bacterium
TACAATACCATGGCCGCCCTGCTCACCCGCGGGCTTGCGGAAATTGCGCGGCTCGGTGTGGCCATGGGAGGAGACATTCAAACCTTCTCCGGCCTGGCAGGCATGGGAGATCTGGTCCTCACGTGTACAGGAGGCCTGTCGAGGAATCGCTCGCTCGGAGTGCGGCTCGGCAAAGGTGAGAAACTGGATGATATCATTCGGGGAACAAAGACCGTTGCCGAAGGCGTCAAGACCGCCAAGGCGGCGCACGATCTTGCGCAAAAATACGACATCGCAATGCCGATCGCTGAAGAGGTCTATCAGGTGCTGTACGAAAGCAAGGACCCGAAACTTGCGCTGAACGATTTGATGCAACGTGAACTCACGGGAGAATGATTGATCGGGTATTGATATAATGAATAAATCAGACATCTTAAAACTTCTCCAAAGCGTCCAATCCGGCAAAACCGATGTCAAGACCGCGCTTACCCGGCTCAAGCACCTCCCCTTCGAGGATGTGTCATACGCCCACATCGACCATCATCGTCATTTGCGCCACGGCATGCCCGAGGTCATCTACTGCGAAGGAAAGACGCGGGAGCAGATCGTCGGCATCACCAAACACATGCTCAAGGTCGGGAGCGATGTCCTCGCCACCCGTGCCTCGGAGATTGTCTATAAAGCGGTCAAGAAGCTTGACCCTCGTGCAGTGTATCATAAAGCCTCCCGCGCCATAGTGATTCAGCATAAAGAAAAGAAACTCACCAAAGGCCTCGTTTTAGTCCTGACCGCGGGAACATCCGACATCCCCGTTGCCGAGGAGGCCGCGGTCACGGCGGAGATGCTCGGCAGCACGGTGCGGACGGTTTATGACGTCGGTGTAGCCGGTATCCATCGCATTCTGAGCAAGCGCGACATCCTCGATGCGGCGCGGGTGATCGTCGTGGTCGCGGGCATGGACGGCGCCCTCCCGTCGGTCGTGGGCGGCCTCGTGGACAAACCCGTGATCGCCGTGCCGACAAGCATAGGGTACGGCGCGGGCTTTCAAGGATTAGCCCCGCTCCTCACGATGCTCAACTCCTGCGCCTCCGGCGTCGCCGTGATGAACATCGACAACGGCTTCGGCGCCGGCGTGCTGGCGCACAGAATTAACTTGCTGGGAGAAAAATCCAAGTAACAATTAAGTTCCAAACAGCAAGTTCTCATTCACAAACGTTTTCTGTGTAATGCATCTGTCAGAGCATTGGATTTAACCTTGAATTCCGGCGTGTGTGCTGTATAATGACAACATGAAAACTATTGATACGACAGTAAACATTTCCGTAACTACTCAGGTGGTTTTCAATTAAAGCCGTCATTCCCTGACTACACTCAGGAAGTATGCACGGGCTGTCGGCTGTCGCTTGGAGATCAAGCTCGTTCCCAACATTCGCCTAACCAGGCGCTCAACACGGGCCGCTAAAAAACAGGCTGCCGGTTAGCTTCGCATTATCCGACTCTTATCCACATTCGCTTAGAAGCGCCTACTTCTGGTATCCGTGTCAACTGCCGTTTTTAGGATGAACGGTATCGCCGCCAACTGCCGAATCAGGAAAAACCAAGTCCTTTTTCCCGGTTTATGCTAAAATAAAACCATTCACCTTCACCGGAAAACGGAGGCCTGATATGAACCGCCGCGAATTCATCATTACAGCCGCGGGCGTTGCGTTGTCGGCAGCCGCTGGACCAGGCCACGGAGGACCAGACATGCCGGCGCAAAAGCCCGCGGGGGTGAAGACAAAGGTCTCGCTCATCAAAACACCTGACAGGCATGAGGGCGTAAACAGGGCCATTGACCTGCTGAAGATCAACCCGGTGAGCGGAAAGAGCGTTCTGCTCAAGCCCAACTTCAATACCGCCGATCAATTTCCCGGATCAACTCACCATGACACGCTCGAGGCCATTATCCTGCGTTTGAAGGCCATGAAGGCAAAGAGCATCACCGTCGGAGAGAGAAGCGGCCCTCCGGATACCGCTGACGTGATG
>JANONA010000145.1:0-3379 GCA_031420575.1 Nitrospirota bacterium
ACGAGTGCTATGCGCGAGTGCAGGGTGCGTTCTTTGCGGTTAACCTGAGTAGTTACGAAAGAGGCTGAATTGATATGAGTAAAATACTAGTCGTGGATGACGAACAGAGCATGCGTGACTTTCTCGCGATCCTGCTCAAAAAAGAAGGCCATGAAGTTGTGACGGCCAAGAACGGTTCTGATGCGATCAGGGCAATCCAGGCCGAGATCTTCGACCTGGTGATCACCGATGTGAAGATGCCCGGAGCCGACGGTATGGACGTGCTCAAGGCAATCAAGGAAATCTCACCGGAGACCGTCGTCATCATGGTAACGGCCTTTGCAACCACCGAGACCGCCGTCGAGGCCATGAAGCACGGGGCCTATGATTACATCATCAAGCCTTTCAAGGTTGATGAGCTGAAACTCATCATCAACAACTCGCTTGAGAAGCGCTTTTTGCGGAAGGAGAACATCCTCCTGAAGCGTGAGATCGAATCCCGGGCGGGGTTCGAGAACTTCATCGGGAAGAGCGCGCCGATGCTGAAGGTATTCGCTCTCATCAGGCAGGTTGCGGACTCGAACAGCACGGTGCTGATTACGGGCGAGAGCGGGACAGGCAAGGAGCTTGTGGCGAAAGCGGTCCATTTCAACAGCCCGAGAAAAAACGGCCCTATTGTGACCATTAATTGCGGGGCCTTGCCTGAAACGCTGCTGGAAAGCGAGCTCTTCGGCTATATGAAAGGCGCGTTTACCGGCGCGACGGCAAACAAGCAAGGCCTCTTTGAGGCAGCCCATGGCGGAAGTATTTTCCTCGATGAGATCAGCGCTACGACGCCGGGTCTGCAGATCAAGCTCCTGAGGGTCCTGCAGGAAAGAGAGTTCATGCGCGTAGGAGGGACCACGCCGATCAGGGTCGATGTGCATGTCATCGCGGCAAGCAACAAGGACCTGCTGACCGAAGTTACGAAGGGCGCCTTCAGGGAAGACCTCTACTATCGTCTGAACGTGATTCCCATACATCTCCCCCCCCTCAGGGAACGAAAAGAGGATATCCCGCTCCTGATCGATTTTTTCCTCGGGAAATGCTCACGAAAAGAGGGCGATCGCTTGTGGACGAAGACGGTTGACGCGGCAGCCATGAAAGCCCTGATGAATTACCGTTGGCCCGGTAATGTGCGTGAGCTGGAAAATATGATCGAGCGACTCGTTATTATGGCGCCTGGCAACACGATTCCTATCGACCTCATTCCTGATGCGGTGAAGGATGCGCATCCCTGCCCGGCTTTGGTGACCATGGACATACCCGACGAAGGACTGGATCTGGAAACAATGCTCGAAAACGCCGAAAGAACGTTTCTCCGGAAAGCGCTTGAAAAAGCGGGAGGGGTAAAGACCGAAGCGGCGAAACTGCTCGGCCTGACCTTCAGGTCCTTCCGGCACCGGCTGCAAAAGTATGGCGACTTGTAGATGATCATGTAATTGATCCTGACAAAAATACCAATGTTCCCATGGCGAGTAATAATAATCTTGACTTTGTGTTTTCTCGTATATAAAATAAAGCATGCCTATAAAAAGAAATCTGTTGAAAGAGCTCCAAGCTCATCTTCTCAAAAAAGAGATGACCCTTCTTGTCGGTCCTCGTCAGGCCGGCAAAACAACATTGATGCTGCATCTCCATGATGATTTGCAAAAAAAAGGAGATAAGACGCTTTTCCTGAGTCTTGATTACGAACGGGACCAGCCACACTTCGCGAATCAGGAGGCGCTCCTGAGCAGGCTACGCCTGGAGTTCGGCAACAAGAAGGGGTATGTCTTCATCGACGAGATACAGAGAAAAGAAAACGCCGGTATTTTTCTCAAAGGTCTCTACGATATGCGGACACCGTACAAATTCATCCTCTCCGGCTCCGGAAGCGTTGAATTAAAGGAAAAGGTGCATGAATCCCTCGCAGGCAGAAAGAGGATGTTTGAACTTACCACGGTTACGCTTACTGAGTTCATCAATTACCGGACCGCGTACAAATATCAGGACAGGCTCGCCGATTATTTCAGGATCAACAAGTCCGAGGCGCAGGGTCTCCTGATGGAATATCTCAACTTCGGCGGGTATCCACGGGTGATTCTTGAGGACACCACAAAGGAGAAGTCGGCGATCATCGATGAGATTTACCGGAGCTACATCGAAAAGGACATTGCCTTTCTTCTGCGCGTGGAGCGGATCGACGCGTTCGGAAATCTGATACGCATGCTCGCCGACCAGATCGGCGGCATGATCAACCTCAATGAACTTTCCTCTACGGCGGGGATCTCCGTGCAGACGGTGAAAAACTATCTGTCCTACGCGGAAAAGACCTTCATCATCAGAAGGGTCACGCCCTGGTTCAAGAACCTGAGAAGCGAGATCAGCAAGTCGCCGGTGATGTATTTCAATGACCTTGGACTCCGGAACTTCGCGCTTCGCCGTTTCGGCAGATACACGGCGCTCCATGAGACGGGGTTCCTGTTTCAAAATCTTATCCATCAACTTCTCTTTGAGAGGACACAGGCGGAGGGCGGCACGGTCCACTTCTGGAGAACGAAAGACAAGGCCGAGGTGGATTTCATCATCAATAGCGATGATGGCGTAATCCCCGTCGAGGTGAAATGCAGGGAGATGAAAGGCGGGGAGCTCGGCCGCTCGCTCCGGGGCTTTGTCGCGAAGTATCAGCCGAAGGAAGCGTGGATCGTATCGCTCGGAGCGCATGAAGACGAGCGGCTGGAAAAAACACGAGTGCGGTTCATTCCATTTTATGAGTTGCTGTAAGGCAATATCTACTTAACATGTCTGGACTTTTGAAGAACTGGCCGATATATTCATCTTCCTCACTTATCTCAGCGAGGAATACAAAATCGACTTGCTGCCAGAAGTGGAAAAGAAGATTGCGCACAACGCGGCTAAGTACCCTGTGGAAAAGGCAAAAGGGTCGAGCCGGAAATATACGGCGTTATAATGCATCGCGGAGAAATATGAGCAACAGTGCACCCATACAAGAAGGTCAACTCGTCATCGGTCCATTATTCAATGAGCCTATGCGGGTCGAGACCGTTAGAGAACAAGGTCTTGAGACCTGGGTGTTGGGGCTTGTTGGCGAGCGGACGCACCAATTCCGCCGTGTCACGCTAACAAAGAATGAACTTTTTGGACTTACAATCCTTGATTCACTGCCAAAGTATGATGGCGACGGCAATCTGCTCCGTCTTGGGCTCCAGGCGTACTTCCTCGGAATCGCCTACGAATTCGACCCTTATTTCGGTCTCTCCATCTCCCGCGTTGACCCTCTTCCTCACCAGCTCGAAGCGGTCTATGACTACCTCCTGAAACTTGCCAGGGTGAGGTTTCTTCTTGCTGATGATGCCGG
>JANONA010000146.1:0-2687 GCA_031420575.1 Nitrospirota bacterium
AATTTGATGGTCTCGTAAGAAGTCGAAAAACGCTCGATTTGTCATTTCGAACGAAGTGAGAAATCCCGGTTTTTCAATCAGTTGAAAGACCTCTCTCTTCGTTCGAGGTGACACATTCGGACTTTTTACGAGTTCATCAAATTTGCACGGCAGCCACATTTTGTTGCGCACTCAATTTGTTTACAATTGTTCCCATAAAAAAACCAACACAGGAGGTGTCATCATGGCGGAGATCTGTCCGGTTGTCAACACGGAGAAGTTGCTCCTTGCAACAGACGGTTCACCGTTCAGCGAAGGCGCCATTCGGGAGGCCATCCGGCTCGCAAAGCGGTGTTCGAGCAAGCTTTCGGCAATATCCGTGATCGAAACGAACCCCGAATACGAAACGATCGCGCCCCAGCTTCTCGAAAAGGCGGAGAAGGCCGTACGGGAGCATCTCGAATCCGTGAAAGCGCGGGCAAAGAAAGAGGGAGTGGATTGCAGCACCAGCATCCTTGAAGGAGAGGACTCGTATAATTATATTTCCGAGGAAGCAGCTGAAAATAAAATATCGATGATCATCATGGGTAGGCGGGGCCGGACGGGCCTCAAGCGGCTCGTCATGGGTAGCACGGTTGCCCGCGTGATCGGCCATGCGCCCTGCAATGTGCTGGTTGTGCCGAAGACAGCGGTCGTTGAGTTCAAGAGCATTGTCATTGCAACGGACGGTTCGCCCTATTCAACAACAGCGGCATCCGAGGCCATCGGCATCGCCAAAAAGAACAACAGCAAACTGACGGTCATCTCCGTGGTCCCCGCCGAGCTCGCGACGCCGATGAATGTTGATTTCGCCGCAACCGGGCGGGAGCTGCTTGGCGAAAAAGAGATGCAGGCAGCGGAAAAGAACGCGAAGGCAGTGAAGGAAGCAGCGCTGAAAGAGGGTGTCGCGGTGCAGGCCTTTGTCATGACCGGCAAGCCCGCCGATGCCATTATAGAGACCGCGAAGGAGAAGAGCGCCGACCTTATCATCGTGGGCAGCCACGGACGGACGGGCATCGAGCGGCTCCTTATGGGCAACGTGGTGGAGCGGGTGATCGTGATGTCGGCCTGCGCGGTGCTGGTGGTGAAGGGAAGATAAGGTCAGTATCCGCAAAAAGCGCGGAAAAGACCTTTGACAAGATTACAGGATAAAAATCGGATAAGGACGAATCTCAATTCTGATTCCATCTTGTAAATCCATCAAGGAGGTTGCCAATGGAAAAACTCATGAAAATGGTTGAAGACGTCATGGTGGCAATTACTTTTGCGGAAGCAGGAGAATTTGACGAGGCGAACAGGATCATCGGCAACGAGATGGCGCAGGAAGAAAAGAGATCAACTCCTGTACCTGCAACCGGAAGATAATCAGCCGAACTGTTGGGAAAGATATGAGTCTATGTTGCTTTCAAGATGACACCTTACCACCCCTAATCCCCTCCTAAAGTAGGAGGGGGATTTGATGGCTCCCCTCCTTGATAAGGAGGGGTTGGGGTGGTCGGTTTACGTACCAGTTTACTTGCACTATAGCATTAGTGTCAACTTGAATGCATATTGGAATTAGTCCTGCCAATCTGCTGGTAGGGTTGGCGTTACGGGACCTCCTGAAAAGAGAAACCCGAGTTTTTTTTGTCTATTAAAAAACATTATAACGACCTGACGAGATAATCTTATGTTGATAGTAAAAACAGTTGATCGAGAGAATCAGCAAAAACTGTACGTGCAGATGTTCTCCATTATCAAGGAGAAGATAGAGAGGCGCGAATGGCCCGTGGGGTCGCAGATCCCAACCGAAGATGACCTCTGCAAAACCTATGATGTAAGCAAGGCAACGGTCCGGATTGCTATTGCCGATCTGGTGCGGAATGGCTATCTCAAGAAGCTGCAGGGCAAAGGCACGTTTGTGATGCATTCCATGCCGGACCTCGGCATTACCATGAAAACGCAATTAACCGAGGATATGTTTGGAGAGGGGGTGAGTACACGCAAGGAGCTTCTGATGAAGGGGATCAAGGCGCCGCCTGAGGACGTGAAAGGATATCTCAAGACCGACAGCGACATCTACTATATTCTCTGCAAGCGGGTTGTGAACAATGAACCGGCATACCTCGAGGAATCATTCATTCCGCTCGAAAGCGTTCCCGACATCGACGAAGTGGAAGTCTGTCAGACCCCTTTTTATGAAATGATGCGGCAGAAGGCGGTAAAAAAGATATTCAAGGTCGTTCAGATGATCGAGATCACTGAAATGAACGACGATGCCGCTTCGATCCTGAAGGTCGGCAAGGGCACGCCGGCGCTTCTGCTGCACCGGCTCCTCGTTGGGATCGATGGGCAGCCTATCGCCTATACCCGGTTGATGGGATGCGGCAGGAAGTACAAGATACAAACGGAACTGATACATATCTCATAGCGAAGATCACCAATACTACAAAGGAGGGTTTGACATGGGAGTAATGAGAAGCACGTATGAATTCATGAAAGCGGCGTCCATAGCGCACGCCAAATGGGACTATGAAGTCTCCATGAGTATCATCCACAACCGGAAGAAGATGTGGATCATGTTGCTGCTGCTTATGCCGATCGTGGTTGTATCGTGGGTAGAGGCAGGCAGCATGCTCGGCGGTAAAACCGCCTATGCGCCGGCATTCTATTCGACCGGTATCTTTATC
>JANONA010000147.1:0-18532 GCA_031420575.1 Nitrospirota bacterium
CAACCGCCACCTGCCGAGCCTCGCGGACGCTTCGCGGAGCGCCAGGGCTTCGGCGTGCGCCGTCGGGTCCTGCAAGGTCTCGCGCATATTGTGCGCGGCTGCGATGACCTCGCCGGCGATTACCAGCACGGCTCCGACCGGAGTCTCTCCGCAACCTACGGCCTTCCGGGCCTCGGCCAGCGCCAGGCGCATAAAATCTTCGTCGGTCGTGCGCACCGCGTGGTTCATAAATACTTTTTACCGCTGAGACTGCGAAGTACGCCGGGAGCGCCGGCATCAAAACCTGATTCTCTCCGTGCGCTCCGCGCTCTCCGCGGTGAGGGTTGAACATGGTGCGCCCAAGAGGATTCGAACCTCTGGCCTACGGATTCGTAGTCCGTTGCTCTATCCAGCTGAGCTATGGGCGCGCAGAAAGCGCACGGATGCGGCCTTGCATCCGTGCGCCGGCATACCGAATGAATCTTGTCGGAACTACTTTGCAACTCCGCCCATAAGCGTGATCGCGATCTTCTCATGCTGGAGCGGATGGATGCCGGGATGCATGGAATAAAGCCAGCCTGTCCAGGCTTCTGTTCCCGGCTCGCGCACCGAAATCTGTACGGCGGGATTGTTCGGCTTGTCCGAAGCGGACGTGATGTCCTTCTCGCCCATTCTGAAGTCCGGCATAAACGCGAGCACTTTGATCGTGATCTTCGTGTTCGGCACTGTTAGTTCGGAACCCACGGCCACGGTATATTCTTTTGTGGATTTGCTTGCCTTGTCCTCGACCGTCAGCTTCACGGCCTTCCACTTCGCCGCTACTTCCTTCGGAACGATGACCTTACGGTCGATCTTCGGCATATCCGCGGGCATACCAGCCGGCGGCATTCCGCCTTCCATGCTCGGGTGCCCTGGCGGCAACTGCGGCTTCTCCTCTTTCTTCTTGCAGCCCGCGAATGAAACAACAAGCCCGCTTACCAGAACAACTGCCAGCAACTTTTTCATTGTTACGTCCTCCCTTAATAGGCTATTTTAAAAATACATGGGCCGGCATGGCGCCCACGTTAACGCTTTTTTACACACTCCCGGGTGAAAAATGGCGGAGAGGCCGGGATTCGAACCCGGGGTGGAGTTACCCCCACAACTGCTTAGCAGGCAGCTGCCTTCAGCCGCTCGGCCACCTCTCCGTTTACTACAGTACAAAGTACAGAGTTCAAAGTTCAGAGTAAAAGACCAATTGTGCCCTGCTCGTTTTTACTTTGCACTCTGAACTCTGTACTCAGAACTATGTTTTTATGGCGGAGAGAGAGGGATTCGAACCCCCGGAGCTTTCGCTCAACGGTTTTCAAGACCGCCGCCTTAAACCGCTCGGCCATCTCTCCGGTTTGAACCTTCCGCTTAAACAGCTTGAACCGTTTAAACTGTTTAAACAGTCCTTCGCACTATCCTCTCCGCTCCTCCCATATACGACCGGAGCGCTTCGGGAATCACAACACTCCCATCGGGTTGCTGGAAGTTCTCTAAGATCGCCACCACCGTGCGGCCCACGGCGAGACCGGAACCGTTCAGCGTATGCACAAGTTCCGTTTTTTTCCCGCCCTTGGGTTTGTAGCGGATGTTACCACGCCGCGCTTGAAAATCCTCAAAATTGGAGCACGACGATATCTCCCGGTACTTGTTCTGGGCCGGAAGCCAGACCTCAATATCGTACGTCTTTGCCGCGGAAAAACCCAGGTCCCCGGCGCAGAGCGCAATCACCCGGTACGCGAGGCCGAGCCGCTTGAGCACCTCTTCGGCGTTGTTGGTGAGCTTTTCCAGCTCGTCGTATGAGTCTTCAGGCTTCGAGAACTTGACCAGCTCCACCTTGTTGAACTGATGCTGGCGAATAAGCCCTCTTGTGTCCTTGCCGTGCGATCCCGCCTCGCGACGAAAACACGGCGTATAGGCCGTGTAGAGCACCGGAAGTTTTTCTTCCAACAGGATTTCGTCCCGATGGATATTGGTTACCGGCACCTCTGCCGTGGGGATCAGGAAATAGGTCCCGTTCTCAACCTTGAAGAGTTCTTCCTCGAACTTGGGGAGCTGACCGGTGGCGGTCATGCTTGCCCTGTTCACCATGAACGGCGGCAAGACTTCAAGGTAGCCGTGTTCCGTGGTGTGGAGGTCGAGCATAAAATTAATAAGGGCGCGCTCGAGCCTGGCGCCCAAGCCTTTGTAAAGAGCGAAACGGGCGCCGGTGATCTTGGCGGCCCGGTCAAAATCAATAATATCGAGATCTTCGGCCAGGTCCCAGTGCGGCTTGGGCTCGAACGAAAACTTCGGCGGCTCCGTTCCTTCCGGCGACCACCGCCTGAGCTCCTGATTGTCGTTCTCGTCCTTGCCGTCGGGCGCCGAGGCATGCGGCAGGTTCGGAATATTGAGCAGAATGTTCCGCTGTGCTTCCTCAACTTCACGGGCGCTGTTCTCGAGCGCGGCGATCCGATCGCCTTCCGCTCGCATCTCCGCAACCATGTCCTCCGCCGACTGCCCGGCCTTCTTGAGCCGACCAATCTCCTCGGAAACCTCATTGCGCCTGCGGCGAAGAGTCTCGAGCTCCTGCTGCGCTGAACGTCGCTTCGCATCCAGCGCGAGGAATTCCGTCAGGTCTATCGTGATGCCACGACGGGACAGCGCGGCCCTGACCGTATCGGTATTCTCCCTGACAAGCCGCAAATCAAGCATTTAAAGTAACATTCTCCTTGTACGTTGTCAATAACTTTTCTTCATGATCCTGGTCTCGAGCGCCTGGATCTTGATCTGAATGGCTTCGGGGTTTGAGTAGAGCGGTTCGATCTCCTTGTAGAGCTTGAGCGCCTCGACCGAATTATCGTCCGCCTCGAAACATCCGGCGAGGGCGAATTTCGCCTTGGTCGCAAGCTCCTTGTCCGTGCTATTCTCGAGTGTTTTCCGGTAGAACGTTTCCGCGTTTTTCAACTCACCCTTTGCAAAGGCGGCGGTCCCGAGCCGATAATAGGCAAGTCGTGACTGCGACCCGTTCGGGAACTCCGTCACCTGCCGCGTCCAGACGTCCCGAGCCTCATCGTGCTTGCCAAGACGGAACAGATTGTCGGCAAGGCTGTACAGGCTCTTTTCCCTCACTTCGCGGTTCGAATACTCCGCGGCCTTGCGGTACTCCACCGTGGCGCGTCCGTAGTCGCTGTATCCGAGCTCGTAGATCTGGGCAAGGTACCACTGGGCCGCGGGCGCCATGTCTCTTCGCGGATATTGTTTCAGGAGCAGGCGCAAGGTCTGGAGCGCCTTCTCGGTCTCGCCGAGATAGAGAAACTGCGTCACCCCTGCCCAGTAAAGCGCGTCGTCCGCCCGCGAGCTGGAGGGGTGCTCCTTGACAAGCGCAAAATACAGCCTGACCGCATTCTGGTAGTCGCTCGCGTTCCAGCGCATGGTCGCGGCCTCAAACTCATTCTGCGCGGTCTTGTCAAAAACATCACATCCCGCCGACAGGAACATCCCGAGCAGGAGAACAATCACCGCCTTCTTCATGACGCGCCGCTCTCCCGGCCTTCGGTCGGCCCTGGCGCGCTTTTCTCCGGGACGGCTTCTTTTTCTTCCTCGCGCTCCGCCACAATGGCGAAGCCGGCCACCTTGTCATCCTCCTCGATATCGAAGAGACGCACACCCTGGGTGTTCCGGCCCTGGACCGAGATGTCCCTGGCCCTGATGCGCAGAACCTTGCCGTTCGAGGTGATCAGAATAATCTCATCGTCCTCGGATACCTGTGCCATGCCGATTACCCGGCCGTTTTTCTCTGTAATCTTGAGCGTGAAGATGCCCTTGCCGCCGCGGCCCTGACTGCGGTAGTCCTCAAGCGTGCTCCGCTTGCCGTAGCCCTTCTCGGTCACGGTCAGAATCGTCGAATCGTCGCGCACGATCTCCATACCGACGACGCTGTTGTCTTCGGCGAGCCGGATGCCGATCACGCCCTTGCCCGTACGGCCTATCTCGCGCACGTCGGTCTCGGAGAAGCGGATCGACAGACCGTCCTTAGTGCCGAGGAACACATCACACGCGCCATCGGTCGCCTCGGACGAGATGAGCTCATCGCCTTCTTCGAGGGTAATCGCGATGATGCCCGATGGACGCGGGTGGCTGTACGATTCGAGCGCCGTTTTTTTAATGATGCCGTTCTTGGTCGCCATAAGGATAAAATGGCCCGGCGTAAACGCGCGGACCGGAAGCGCGGCCGTTACCCGTTCATCCTGGCTGAGTTGAATCAGGTTTACGATGGCCTTCCCCTTTGCCTGCCTGCTCGCCTCGGGAATCTGGTGCACCTTGAGCCAGTACACCCGGCCCTTGTTCGTGAAGAAGAGAATGAAGCTGTGCGTGGTGGCGGTGAAAAGCCGTTCGACAAAATCGGTTTCCTTGGTCTCCATCCCCATCTTGCCCTTGCCGCCGCGGTGCTGCGCGCGATAGGTCGTGAGCGCGGCCCGTTTGATATAGCCCGCGTGCGAGATGGTGATCACCATCTCTTCGTCCTTGATCAGGTCCTCGATGTCGAGCTCCGAGGCTTGGGCCACGATCTCGGTCCGGCGCGCGTCGCCGTACTCAGCCTTAACCGCGAGGAGTTCGTCCCGGATGATCTTCATCACCAGGACTTCGGAGCCGAGGATCTCGCTCAAGCGCGCGATCTCTTTGAGGACCTCTTCGTACTCGGCGATGATCTTGTCTCGCTCCAGGCCCGTGAGCCGCTGGAGCCGCATTTCGAGGATGGCCTGGGCCTGGAGCTCCGAAAGCTTGAACTCGCGGACTAATCCGGCCTTTGCTTCCTCCGGGTTTGCCGATGCTTTGATGAGAGCGATGACCGCATCAAGGTTGTCGAGGGCGATCTTGAGGCCCAGCAGGATGTGCGCGCGCTCTTCCGCTTTTCTCAGGTCAAACTTGGTCCTGCGCACCACGACTTCCCGACGGTGCTGGATAAAGTTCGACAGGAGCTTGCGCAGATTCAGCACCCGCGGTTGGTTGTTCACCAGGGCGAGCATAATCACGCCAAAGGTCGATTGCATGGCGGTATGTTTGAAAAGCTGGTTCAGGATCACGGTCGAGAGCTCGCCTTTTTTGAGGTCGATCGCGATACGCATGCCTTCGCGGTCCGACTCATCGCGGATCTCCGAGATGCCGGTGATCTTTTTTTCCTGGACAAGCTCGGCAATCCGTTCGAGCAGGCGCGCTTTGTTCACCTGGTAGGGGAGCTCGGTCACGATGATGCTCTCGCGGTCCCCCTTGCCCTCTTCGATCACGGCCCGGGCGCGCATCTGGATGATACCCCGACCGGTTAAATAGGCCTGCCTGATCCCTTCATAGCCGTGGATGAAGCCGGCCGTGGGGAAATCAGGCCCCTTGATCGCGGCCATGAGCTCTGGGATCGTGACCTCGGGATTGTCGATCATCATCATCAGGCCGTCCACGACCTCGGAAAGATTGTGGGGCGGTATGTTCGTGGCCATGCCGACCGCAATGCCCGCTGAACCATTAATCAGGAGGTTCGGCACCCGCGTGGGCAGCACCGACGGTTCGACCGTGGTTTCGTCGAAGTTCGGGGTGAAATCGACTGTCTCTTTGTCGATATCGGCGAGCAGCTCTTCCGCTAATTTCGTAAGCCTGGCCTCCGTATACCGATACGCCGCCGCCGGATCGCCGTCCACGGACCCGAAGTTGCCCTGGCCATCCACCAGCGGGTAGCGCATGTTGAAACCCTGGGCCATCCGGACCATGGTGTCGTAGACCGCGCTGTCGCCGTGGGGGTGATATTTCTTCAGCACTTCGCCGACCACGCCGGCGCTCTTGGAGTACTTCTTGTTGTGCAGAAGCCCTTCGCGGAACATGGCGTAGAGGATGCGCCGGTGCACGGGCTTCAGGCCGTCGCGCACATCAGGCAGCGCACGCCCCACGATAACGCTCATGGAGTAATCGAGGTAGGAGGTCTTCATCTCCTGTTCGATGTTGATGGATGTTTTTATTTCCTGAGGTTCCATAGGTTTTTATTTTATTCGTGCAAATTGGTAACGCGATTTATCGCTACTTGTTCTATAAGCTCTTACAATAATCATTTAAAAGAAGAGCGCTCAGCGCACAGACAGTTGAGGTTTTTATACTATTAAATTCCTGTGAGCCGTTTTGTATCCATAGTACGCCGTCAATTACCGCAACCTTATAGGCTGTCCCTGATGCTTTTGAAGCTAAATCAATGGCATCCTTAAAGCCTCTGCCCTGATTACCACCTGTCGAACTGAGAAATTTTGCTTCACCAACAACGTATTTTTCTTTTGACTTGGCGACAAAATCAGGCCGTTTCATCAAGCCTAACTTCAACTTGACATTACAAAAATCCAATACCTCTTTTTCGCTACCCTCTAAAAAAATAACCCCTCTTGTCGAATTAATAAATTTATCAAGCTCAACATGTTTAAAATTGACCATCGCCCAATTCCGGAACTGTTGCCCTCGGCGAGTATTGGCCTCCTTTGGCTCAATTATGCCTTCTTTAACTTTATCGAAACCCATGTTATACAACGTATCGCATATTCTTTTTACCGTCTTTGGATTCCTCTTCATTGCGGACCTGTCTATCCTTAAAAAACTTACATAAGAGTCTTTCATTGGAAATTTATCAAGGTTAAGCAACTGCTCAAGTAAACTTGCGCCCTCTCGACGATTAAAAGACTTTTCTATTGAGGCCAACACGTCGGCATCAACTATTCGTGTCTCGGAATCATTTGGGTAAACAGCGTACAGACGATCTAAATAATCTTCTGTTTTCGCAAGCGTCACTGTCTTTTTAGCCCACGGATTCATTTGTAGTTACCATTCCTCCCGTTATTGCCCGGTCTTGCTTCCACACACTTATAGTGCGTGAAAGCCGAAACTTTTGGAATCTCTTGTAAGCGTTTGATCGCCGTTTGCATAGCGGCTTTTGAGTTATCAATGCCAATCCACTTGCGTCCAAGATGTTCCGCCGCCCCTAGCGTTGTTCCAGAGCCGGCAAAACAATCCAGGACAATATCCCGGGGATCAGATGAGGCTTTAATAATTCTCTTCAGTAACTCCGTGTTTTTTTCTGTTGGGTAGCTTGGATAGGGGGGATCTTTTAATTCCCAAACATCCTGCAATTTTTTCCCGCGCACCAGAGCGTCCTCGGCAAAAATCTTTTTTCGTGGATTGCCGGATTTCGACCATTCAATCAAACCCATTTTATCCAATCTGGTCAATTCCTTTGGCGTTACTCGCCAATGTCTGCCGGCAGGTGGAAAAAGTCCGTTCCATTTTTCTCCCGTTGCGCCATTCTTTGTTTCGCCCGGCGCGTGTAACGGCGTGGTGGTATAACGCTTGCCGTCTTTGTCGATCTTTTGAAACAATCTGGCAATATCCTCTTCCGGCATTTCGACGTGTGGTTCGTGCCAAACAAAGTTTTTGGTTTTTGAGTAAAAAAGAATTAAATCTTTTACATTACCATAGCTTTTTCTTGAAAAGTTTTTCGGGTTACATTTTATTCTGGTAATGTCATTGATAAAATTTCCTGAACCAAAGACCTCGTCCATGATTATCTTTACATAGTGTCCGATTTTATAATCAATATGCAAATATATTGCGCCATCCTCCGCTAATAATTCACGTAATAAGATCAGTCTTTCCCTCAAAAATTCTAAAAAGCGCGCTCCGGTCAGCTTGTCTTCATAAGCCAAAACATCTCTAATGCTTGAACTGATAGTGGAAGTGCGGTCTGTTCCTATTCTGAATTCCTGCTGTGTGGAAAAGGGCGGATCAATATATATCAACCGAACATGCCCCGCTATCTCATTATGCCTTAGTAACTGTTTAAGGGCTGTCAGGTTTTCACCGTAAATCAGCATATTCGGCGCACTGCCCTGCAACTCTAATTGTCCAAACGATTTCACCTCTTCTAAAACTGAATCCGGGATTGCCGTTATTATATCTAATTCGCTTTTTTTCCCCGGATAATTAAGGATTGTTTCTATTCTGTTTTGTTTTATTATTTTGGGAAACCACGGCGCGGTTGTTTCCCGAATAAGAGGGCTTTTCCTCTCTTTAATCTTGTAAAGATTGCGGGGCGTTTTTTTTTGTTTTTTCGCGGCTAACATGATTATACGTCCAAATTCCTCACCTCCAGCGCATGACGCTGGATAAAGGCCCGCCGCGGCTCCACTGCGTCGCCCATGAGGATGGTGAATATCTCGTCGGCCTTGACCGAGTCCTCGACCGTGACCTGGAGGAACGTCCGCTTCTCCGGATCCATCGTTGTTTTCCAAAGCTGCTCCGGGTTCATCTCGCCCAGACCTTTGTACCGCTGGATCGCGAGACCCTTCTTGCCGAGGTCGAGAACGTAGCGCATGAGCCTGCCCGTATCGTTGAAGCTTTTCTCCTCGCCCTTCTCGCGGACCTTATACGTGGGCTCGCCAAGCCCGAGGAGCGCCGGTGACAGACTCTGGAGCTCGCGGAATTCCGGCGTGGTCACGAAGTTCTCGTCAAAAACGATGCTCGAATGGGCTGCGTCATATTTGGAGTCGAACCGGAGCCGCAGGGCCCCGTGTTCTTCGTCTCGCTCGATCGCCCATTCCGCGCGGGTCTTGGGATGATAGTGTTGGAGATACCCTTCCACCAGGGCAGCCGCGGCCTTAAGCTTTTCCTCATCCTTGAGGTAGGCCTTGCTGAAGGACTTGTCGAGCAGGATCGCCCGCAACACCATGACATCGAGCCGCTTCCTGCGGAACTTGTCGAGCGTCCGTTCGAACTGCACGAGCTTTTTGAGCGTCACGGTCAACCGCTCGCCGGTAAGCCACCTGTCCTGCTCCGGCGCAAAAAGCTCGATGTCCTCCGCCGCCAGGTCAAGGAGGAAATCCTCCATGCGCGAGTCGTCCTTGATATAGCGCTCGGTTTTGCCGCGCTTTACTTTGAAGAGCGGCGGCTGCGCAATATAGAGATAGCCCCGCTCGATGATCTGGGGCATCTGGCGGTAGAAGAAGGTGAGCAGCAGAGTGCGAATGTGGGCGCCGTCCACATCCGCGTCGGTCATGATCACGATCTTATGATAGCGAATCTTGGCAATATTGAACTCCTCGGGGCCAATGCCCGCTCCGAGAGCGGTGATGAGCACCCTGATCTCATCGCTTGACAGCATCTTGTCGAAGCGCGCCTTCTCGACGTTCAGGATCTTGCCCTTGAGCGGAAGGATGGCCTGGTTCTTCCGGTCCCTGCCCTGTTTGGCGGAACCACCGGCCGAGTCTCCCTCAACGATGAAGAGTTCCGAAAACGCGGGGTCTTTCTCCTGGCAGTCGGCGAGCTTGCCCGGCAGGGACGTGGAGTCGAGAACGCCTTTGCGCCGGGTGAGCTCACGGGCCTTCCTGGCCGCCTCGCGCGCACGGGCCGCGCTCATGCCCTTCTCAGCCACCTTGCGCGCGACCGCGGGGTTCTCTTCAAGATAGGACCTGAGGGACTCGTTCACCATGGCCTCGACGATGCCCTTGACCTCGCTGTTCCCGAGCTTGGTCTTGGTCTGGCCTTCGAACTGCGGGTTCTGCAAACGCACGCTCACAACGGCGACCAGGCCCTCGCGCACGTCCTCGCCCGAGAGCGCCTCGGTCCCGTTCTTCAGAAGCCCCCCCGCGACCGCATAAGCGTTCACGGTGCGCGTGAGCGCTGCTTTGAATCCCACGAGGTGCGTGCCGCCTTCCTGGGTGTTGATATTGTTGGCGAAGGCAAAGATCTGCTCCACGTAGCTGTCGTTGTATTGGAGCGCAATTTCGACAAAGATGCCTTCGCGCTCCTTTGAGAGATAAATGGGGGCCGGGTGCAGCGGGGTCTTGTTCTTGTTTAAATATTCGATGAATGAGACAATGCCGCCTTCGTAGATGAAGGCCTGTTTCTTGCCGGCGCGTTCATCCTGGATCGAGATCTTCAAGCCCCGGTTCAGGAACGCGAGCTCGCGCAGGCGCTGCGATAGAATATCATAGCTGTACTCCCGGTCCTCAAAGATCTGAAAGTCGGGCTTGAACGTGATCTTCGTGCCGGTCGTGGTCGTCGTGCCGGTGGCCGCGAGCGGGGCTTGCGGGTTGCCCCGTTCGTAACGCTGCTGGAACACCTTGCCGTTCTGCTTGATCTCAAGCTCGAGCCACTCGGAGAGCGCGTTCACCACGGACACTCCCACGCCGTGCAGCCCGCCCGAGACCTTGTACACATCACTGTCGAACTTGCCGCCGGCATGGAGCACCGTGAGCGCAACCTCGGCGGCGGACCGCCTCTGCGTGCTGTGCATCTCGGTGGGAATGCCGCGGCCATCGTCGATCACGGTGATGCTGTTGTCAACGTGGATGGTAACGTCGATGTTCTTGCAGCAGCCGGCCATGGCCTCGTCCACGCTGTTGTCCACGATCTCGTAGGCTAAGTGATGCAGGCCCACGCTGCCGGTATTGCCGATGTACATGGCGGGCCGCTTGCGCACCGCCTCAAGTCCTTCGAGCACCTTTATGCTGTCCGCGGTATATTCCATCCACTCCTCGCAAAAAGAGGGATTTTACCGCACCGCGCGGCGCAATCCCTCGCTACCGAAGAACAAATTCTAAATCGAAAACGCTCCATCCTGACAAACAATTGATTGCATCCGTTGTTGAGGGTTTTGTGCTTGTAAATTCGGGCTTGCTTTACTTACACCCTCATCGGCATCACAACGCACTTGTACTGTTCGTCGCCCTCTTCCGTAACGAGGCAGGGGCTCAGCGCATCGCTCAGCTCCAGGGAGATGGTCTCCCGATCCATGGCCATAAGCACGTCCATGAGATAGCGGGAATTGAACCCGATGCTGATCGCCTCGCCCTTATAATTCACCTCAAGCTCTTCAGTCGCCTCGCCCACTTCCGGGTTGTTCGTGGAGAGAATGAGCCGGTCCTTTTCGAGCTGCAGCTTCACCGCGTTTGTTTTCTCCTTGGACAGGATCGAAACGCGTTTTACCGCATGGGTGAAAACATCTTTTGATATGGTGACTTTCTTCGTGCTCTTCGCGGGCACCACCTGGAGATAGTTGGGATAGTTGCCGTCGATGAGCTTCGATACCATGACTAAGCCGTCGCGCTTGAACAGCGCGTGGTTCTTGCTGAATCCCAGGCGGAGCTCGGCCTTCGGCGCATCTTCCTCGAGGAGCCGCCGGAGCTCCACCATCGCCTTTTTGGGGATGATGACGCTCTCTTCCTTGTGCGTGGCGTCAACCACGCGATCGATCATCGAAAGCCGGTGGCCGTCGGTGCCGACCATCCGGATGTTGAGGCCGCCCGCAGTCTGGGTCATGTGGACGAAGAGGCCGTTCAGCACATACCGCGCATCGTTCTCGCCCACGGCGTAGAGCGTCTTTTTGATCATATCGCGAAGCGTGTCGCCCTCGATGACGATCATGCCTTCTTCCGCAACGTCCGGGAGCGCCGGATATTCGTCCCTGGGCAACCCGACGAGCTTGAACTGAGAATGGCCCGTCTGGATCTTGACCCAGTTGTTGTCTTCGACCGTGAGCTGTATGTCTTCGGCCGGAAGCTCCCGCACGATCTCGTACATCTTCTTTGCGGACACGGTGACGGCGCCGGGCTTCTCGACCTTCGCGGCATAGCGCCCGCGCAAACCGATCTCAAGGTCCGTGGCGATGATCTCCACGCCGCTGTCGTCGGCAATAAGGAGCATATTCGAGAGGATGGGCATGGTGTTCTTCTTTTCCACAACACCCTGTATCCTCTGCAGCCCCTTCAGTAATTCCTCTTTTTTAATTTTCAGTTTCATCTGGGAAGCCTCCTGTCACATTTATTAATAATATCAGAATCTCCTCTAAATAGCAATAACTTTATGCGGTTTATTGCCTTTTTATTTCAATGGGTTAACTGCTTAATCAACAGCTCCACCCTGGCTTTTAACTCCGGGTCTTTTTCTTTTTTTTCCTCGATAGCTTTGCAGGCGTGGATAACGGTGCTGTGGTCCTTGCCTCCGAAGAAATTGCCGATCTCGGGAAGCGATGATCCGGCGAGAGTTCGGCAGAGATACATTGCCACATGGCGCGGCAGAACCACCGCCCTGGTGCGGCGTTTCGACTTGAGGTCGGAGCTCTTCACGCCGAACGCTTCACACACGACCTTCTGCACAAGCTCATTCGTAATAATCCGGTCCCTGCTTTCCAGGAGATGCTTGAGCTCGTTTTTGGCCAGCTCCTGGGTGATCTCCGTGTTCGTGAGCGACGAGACGGCCCCGAGTTTAACAAGCCCTCCTTCGAGCTCCCGGATGTTGCTCTTCATCATCGTGGCCAGATATTCCGCAACGTCGTCCGGCAGACGGATGGCCCAGACTTCCGCCTTTTTCTTGAGAATGGCGATCCGGGTCTCCAGGTCCGGCACTTGAATGTCGGCAATAAGGCCGCACTCGAACCGCGAGCGAAGCCGCTCCTCGATGTCCGGTATGTCCTTGGGCTGTCGGTCGCTGGTGAGCACGATCTGCTTCTGCGCTTCATAGAGCGTGTTGAAGGTGTGAAAGAACTCCTCCTGGGTCCGCTCTTTGCCGGCGATGAACTGGATATCGTCAATAAGCAGAACGTCCATGTTTCGGTACTTCTGCCTAAACTCCTCCATCCGGTGTTGGCTCATGCGGTTTATCAGTTCGTTGGTGAATTGTTCCGAGGAAAGATATGCCGTTTTGGTCCGCGGCGACTTGCTCTGGATATGGTGGCCGATGGCGTTGATCAGGTGGGTCTTGCCCAGCCCCACGCCGCTGTAGATAAACAACGGGTTATATGCCCGGCCCGGCGTGTCGGCTACGGCCTTGGCCGCCGCGTGAGCAAACTGGTTGCTCGGCCCGACAACGAAGTTGGCAAAGGTATATTTTTTCTCATAGAGGCTGAGCTTGTCCTCGCGGCCCTCTTTTTTCTCTTCTTTTACCTGGCGGACACTCTTCTTCGCCTGCTGGGGCTGGACAAAGAAATCTATTTCCATGTCGTCCCGCTTGGCAACTTCCTTGATCACGTCCGTCAGGGTATCCCAGTAACGGTCCTTGATCATGTCCCGGTGAAATTTGCTCGGCACCTCTATCAGCAGTCTGTTCCCATCGAGAGAATGAAGCCGGGATTGGCTGAACCAGGTATCGTAACCCTGCTTAGACATTCGGTTTTCTATGAGCAACAGTATCTCTTCCCAAACCCGCGCCTGGTCCATAAAAACCTCAAAAACCCTTGAAAACCGCCCTTGGTTACAAACATCCTTATCCACAGGTGTGGGAAACGGTTTTTTTATATTGTTTTCCGTGCGTTATGCTCTCGCGCGGAGGTATCTTGTCCGCTTTTTTTTGCCCGTTTTTACGTGATTTTGTGTATTGCCGCCTGACCGGGCTTAGCATGCATCTTGCTAAGTCTCTTCCGATGCTGGTCTGATGCTGGATGCCGGCGAGGCGGACTATACCAGAACACAGACCTTCTGGCAAGGTATTTTTGCTTGACTTTGCAACTACCGCTAGTATAATAAACCGTTGTTTCAACAGAGCTGCCGGCTTGCCGCTTTACAGGAGGTGAAGAATATGTATGGCATAGTGTCGTGGGCAAAAGAACAAGCAATGAGCTTGCGTAAAATAGTAACGTTGCTTGTCATTACCATGCTTATCAGCGCTCCGGCAACAGCGTGGTCAGAATCAAAACAGGTAAATCTGACAGGCGGAGGGCTTTGACAGGGCAGTGTTACCTCCCTTGTAAAGGAGGAAGTTTCTCAACTCAGGACCGGGCATACACTGACAATATTCGCGGACGAAGAGAGCAAGGGCATGGTTGCCTTTGCCATAAAGACAGAAGAGCTGCCCGTTGTCTTTGAAGAAATAACCAAAGGTGATTTAACAAGGTTTGTAATCCGCCTCAAATAAAGTTGATGAACTCGTAAAAAGTCCGAATGTGTCACCTCGAACGAAGAGAGAGGTCTTTCAACTGATTGAAAAACCGGGATTTCTCACTTCGTTCGAAATGACAAATCGAGCGTTTTTCGACTTCTTACGAGACCATCAAAGTTGACGGCCTCGTAAAAAGTCATCTGGACTTTTCCGCCGGGTTATGATAAAAATCCCTTTATGCTGATTCCCGATAACCTGAAATACGACGACAAGGGCCTGATCCCCGCGGTCATTCAGGACTGGAAAACCAACGAGGTTTTGATGGTAGCGTACATGAACGCCGCCTCGCTCGGGAAAACCGTTGAAAGCGGCCTCACCTGGTATTGGAGCCGCTCGCGCCGGAAGTTTTGGCAAAAGGGCGAGACTTCCGGCCACATTCAGCGCGTACGGGAAATTTTCTACGACTGCGATCAGGACACGCTACTCATCAAAGTCGAACAGACCGGACCCGCCTGCCATACCGGAGAGCGCTCCTGCTTTTTCAGAAGCTTTGCCGGAAATGTGCATGGAGAGAAAAAATGAGCTCCGATCCAAACTGCATTTTTTGCGGGATCATCGAGAAAAAAATCCCAACAAAAATCCTCCATGAGGACGAGTATGCGATCGCTTTTGAGGACCTCAATCCCCAGGCGCCTGTCCATCTGCTCATTATTCCAAAAAAACATATCACAGACATTCATAGTATCGCCATTACTGACCGTGAACTCATCGGCCACCTGTTTTTTGTTGCCAGGGCAATTGCTTCAAAGAACGAGCTCGACAGGAGCGGATATCGGATGGTCATCAATAACGGCCTTGACGCCGGACAGACCGTATTTCACGTTCATCTTCATCTGCTGTCGGGTCGCAAATTTGTCTGGCCACCGGGTTAAAAAATTATCCACTTGTTCCCGTGAATTGTTTTTTCATAATCTGTGTATAACTCCCCGCACCCGCTTACCAACACCCTTGTTCTCCTCTACGCACATCGTCGGCCACTGGTTGTCCGTTCTTAATTTATTTTATTTTTCAATGTCTTTTATTCCCTTCTCACCTATCCACTCGCTCTATTACTACTACTACTAATTTATTTATTATCTTATAATAGTAATTAAGAGCGGCATAGTATAGGGATAATTCTTTTTATCCGCATACAAGAACGTATTTAAAAAAATCATTAGTTAATTAATGCAAGCGGTGGTATTCTTCCACTGAGAGAATTTAATTCAGGATGGTTGATGGAAAACTTTAAACTGGAGGGTAATGAATTTGTTGAGTTACACGATTTATTAAAAGTGCTGGGGCTCTGCGCCAGCGGGGGTATGGCAAAAACAGTGATATCGGAAGGACAGGTCAAGGTTGATGGTAATGTGGAATTGCGCAAACGATGTAAAATACGGACCGGACAAATTGTTGAATTCAAAGGGCGCACAATAATTATTCACTGATCCAAAACGAAGCGGAAGACCACGTGGCGTAAGCCCGGGGGTATCTCCTTTTCGCGCGATATACTCTTTACAAGGTGAAGTAAATCGTGGTATAAAACCGTGTCATGAAAAACATTGCTAATTTTCTGTTCGAAGTAGGAATGCTCAAACGTACTCCGAGGAGCGGGTTCCAGTTCCTCGGCACCGGAGCAGAGTCGGTGGCGGAGCATATCTTCCGCACAACATATATCGGCTATGCGCTCGGTAAGCTTGCGCGGAATGTTGATGTTGACCGCATGATCAAGATGTGCCTGTTCCATGATCTGCCGGAAGCGAGGACCGGGGACCTCAATTATGTGAATAAGAAGTACGTTGTGGCAAATGAGAAAAAGGCCGTGGAAGATCTTGCGCGGACAGTGCCTTTCGGCAACGAGATCAGGGAATTAATCCAGGAGTTCGTCGAAGGAAATACCGAAGAAGCGCGATTGGCCCGTGATGCGGATCAGTTGGAGTTGATCCTCGCGCTCAAGGAGTACAAGGACCTTGGCAACAAGTACGCCGACGAATGGCTCGAGTTCTCGCTCAAACGGCTCCAGACGGATGCGGCACGGGAGCTCGCAACGGCCATACTTGAAACTGACTCATCACTGTGGTGGTTCAGCGACAAGAGCGACTGGTGGATAAACGGCGGCAAGCGCTGATGCGTGTCTTCAAACGCCGCCCAAAGTCAAAACCCTGTTTCCACATGGTTTTTCGCTTGACATATTAACTTTTTGGCTTATAATGCTCCCCTATTCAAAAAAACGTGAAGGAGCGGGACGATGTCGGAAACAACAGCGCAAAAAAGCAATCTTAAACAGAAACGGTCGCAGGGCTTCAGGAAGCGGATGAGCACAGCCACGGGCAGAAATGTCATCAAACGCCGCAGGGCCAAGGGAAGAAAGCGTCTGGCCGTATAACTCCCGATTGGGAACGATGCGATGCCGTACGAATACCGAAAGAACGAGCGGATACGAAAAAATACGGAGTTTGTAGCTACTATGAAGGGCAAAAGACTGTCGGTTGACGGTCTTTCTCTTTTTTATACCAGAAACGAAAAGGGCAACTTCAGGGTCGGTATTTCTGTCAGCAAAAAGCTGGCGAATGCGGTGAAGAGAAACAGGCTGAGACGGCGGATACGGGCCTGCATTATGAAGACGCTTCAGGGCCAAACGATGGGGTTTGACCTGGTGTTCGTGGCGAGGCGGGAACTGATGGCCGCGGGGTATGAGCGGATAATGAAGACGGTTGAAGCTATTCTTAGGCGCACAGCGCTTCGCAACGGAAAGCAGGAAAGCACAGCGTCGTGAAAAAGTGTATTATCGCCGCCATCCGCCTGTATAAACGGTTTATCTCGCCGTTCTTGCCGCCTGCCTGTCGCTTTACGCCGACGTGCTCTGAGTATGCCCTGGAGGCTTTTCAGAAAAAGAGCCTGTTTAAAGCGCTCTGGATGACCGTTGCGCGTATTTCAAAATGTCATCCCTTTCACCCCGGCGGCTACGACCCCGTACAATAATTTCCGGAGGATTCATGGAAACGCGAAGATTTATTCTGGCAATTTCCCTTTCACTCATCGTGTTCGTTGTTTATTTGAGCTTCTTCGCGCCCAAACCTCCGGAGAGGCCCGCTGTTCCCGTGCAGCCGAAGCAGGAGATTGCGCGGGAAAAACCGGCGCGGGAACAGTTTCGCGCCGAGGCGGCGGCATCGAAGATCGAACAGGCTGCCAAGGGCCGGGACATCATCGTGGAGACCGATCTCGTCAGGGCCGTGGTGAATACGGCCGGCGGTGTGATCACGGGCTGGGAACTGAAACAGTATCGCGAGGCGGACAAGACCGAGGTCGGCCTGGGGGTCATATATAAGAAGATCATGGGCCAGGCGAAAAAAGAGGAAAAGCCCAAAAAAGAGCTTGGCAATGTGCAGCTCCTCCCGGTATACGAAGGCATTGACCGCGGGGACATGGCGTCCCCGCTGACCATGGTCCCGCTCGATAAGGCGCTGTCCACGCTCGCGCAGGTTGAATATAGCGCGAACCGGGATGCGTTGAGGCTCAGTAAGAGCAGGGAGTCTGAGACCCTGATCCTGACCTACAGCGGCCCGGAAGGTCTTATGATTGAAAAACGTCTGACCTTCCACAATAATAGTTACAAGGTCGATGTGGCCATCAACACCAAGGGGCTGGACGGCTATGCCCTGTCCCTTGGCACGGATTTTGGAATCGCCGATAAGGTGAGTTCCGATGCGAGTGGACGGGTTGGATTAGTTTCGCGGATCGACGGCAAGGTGGTTGCGGAAAAGCTTGACAGCATAAAAGGCGAGGCGCGGTACACCGGCGCCGTCAATTGGTTCGGTCAGGAGGACAAGTATTTCACGGCAGCCATGCTTTACGGGAACCCGGGCATCGTCACGGCCAAGAGGTCGTCGGCGCCCACGGAGGTCGGGGACCTGCTCACGACCGCTTTGACCGTGAAGGAAAAACCCGAAACCAGTACCTTCACGCTTTACGCGGGCCCGAAGAGCTATACGCTCCTGCAGGCCCAGGGCCACGGTCTGGAACAGATGGTGGATTACGGCTGGTTCGGCATCCTTGCCAAACCCATGTTCTGGCTCATGAAGCAGTTCTTTGATATCACGAACAACTACGGTATTGCGATCATCCTGCTCACGATCGTGGTGCGGATCATCCTGTTCTACCCCTCGCTCAAGAGCGCCATGGCCATGGAGGAGATGAAGAAGCTCCAGCCGCAGCTCACGGCGCTGCGGGAGAAGTATAAGAAGGATCCGTCGAAGATGAACGCGGAGATGATGAAGATGTACAAGGACCACAAGGTAAATCCCGTGGGCGGATGCCTTCCCATGCTCCTGCAGCTTCCCTTCTTTGTGGCGCTCTACAACGTGCTGTCCGTCTCCATTGAACTGCGCCAGGCCTCCTTTATCCCATTCTGGATCAAGGACCTTTCGGTATACGACCCCTTTTATATCCTCCCGGTGCTCATGGGCGTCAGCATGATTCTGACCATGAAGATGACCGCGGCCATGCCGGATCCGCAGCAGGCAAAAATCATGATGTACATGAACGTCGCTTTCATCTTCCTGTTCGCCTGGCTCCCGGCGGGACTCCTGCTCTATATCACCCTGAGCAACGT
>JANONA010000148.1:0-3399 GCA_031420575.1 Nitrospirota bacterium
GTCATTGCGCCGAAAGGAGCGGTGGACATCATCGTTGCCTTGGACAAGGACAGTATCCGGCTCCACGAGCGGGAACTCACCTCCCGGGGCCGGATCATTTACGATTCAGAGACGCTCAAGGAAAAGCACGACAAACCGACGTTTCTCGATATCCCCTTTGTGAAGCTTGCCATGGAGCACGGCGGCGACAGGATCATGGCGAACACGGTGGCCACGGGCGCTGTCCTCGGCATGCTCGGAATGGAACTCACTATCCTGATGGAACTCATCGCCGAGACCTTCAGGAAAAAAGGCGAGCACGTCGTCACCGCGAACAAGAACGCCGCCATGGCGGGTTATGACCATGCCGTGAAGGGGTGCCTCACGTGTAACTTTTCCGTTGCCCCTGATGCGAATGCCAGGGCCCTTATGCTCGTTGGCGGGAGCGAGGCCATCGCTTTGGGCGCCATGGCGTCGGGGGTGAAGTTTTACGCGGCCTATCCCATGACGCCGTCCACGGGCATCATGAACTACCTCGCCGGCAAGGAAAAAGAGTACGGCATCGTGGTGGAGCAGGCAGAGGACGAGATCGCGGCCATCAACATGGCGCTGGGCGCCTCCTTCGCGGGTGTGCGCGCCATGACCGGCACCTCGGGCGGCGGGTTCGCCCTGATGGTGGAGGGAGTTTCCCTCGCTGCCATGACCGAGACGCCGGTGGTGATCGCCCTGGGACAGCGGCCCGGCCCGGCCACGGGTCTCCCCACGCGGACTGAACAGGGGGAGCTTCATATGGCGCTCCATGCCGGCCACGGCGAGTTCCCGCGGTTCATCTTCGCGCCGGGCTCGCCTGAACAGGCTTTTTTCCTCACGAACAAGGCCTTTGACCTGGCGGAGAAATACCAGGTCCCGGCCTTCATTCTCTTTGACACCTATCTCTCCGACTCCCAGTGGACCTATCAAGGGTTCGACCTCGCCCGGCTTCGGAACACGGACTATCGTATCCGGGGAGAGGCGTTTCAAAAACTCGCGCACTACAAACGCCATGAATACACGGAAAGCGGGGTAAGCCCGTTGGCCGTGCCCGGAGATGCGAAACACCTTGTGGTTACGGACAGCGACGAACACGACGAGGACGGGCACCTCATCGAGGACGCGGAAACGCGCATCAAAATGGTGGAAAAGCGGTTCTTCAAGAAGCTCCCGCGGATGCGGGAGGAGGCAGCGCCGCCGTTCCTCTACGGCGATCGCAACCCCGACGTGGTGATCGTCGGCTGGGGTTCTCTCTATGGTCTCCTGCGTGAAGCCGTGGACGAGTTGTCGAAGTCCTACGGCATTGCCATGCTGCACTTCTCCGAGCTCTATCCCTTCCCGGAAACGAAGCAATTCGACTACCTGGGGCTTCTGAATCGAGCGAAGCTCACGATCTGCGTCGAGCAGAACGCGACGAACCAGTTCGCGAGGCTGATGAAGACCGAGACGGGGTATGAGTTCGGCGCCTTGATTAACAAATACGACGGCAGGCCTTTTGTCGTGGAGTCGCTGGTGAAAGAGCTGAAGGCGAAGATCAAGAGGTTGTAGCTTTGGGCGAATCTTATTCCCGCACATTCGTGTTTAGCCGTTTACGTTAGGAGAACAGTATGTCGACAACAGAAGATTTTCGAGGTCAGGTACCGGCCTGGTGCCCGGGGTGCGGCAATTTCCCGATCCTGAAGACATTCAAGGACACGATGGTCGAGCTCGGCATGGAGCCGCACCAGTTCACCATGGTCTCGGGCATCGGCCAGGCGGCGAAGTTTCCGCACTACACGAAGTGCAACACCTTTAACGGTCTGCACGGCAGGACGCTCCCGGTTGCCACGGGCATCCGGCTTGCGAACCACGAGATGCTCGTGATTGCCGTGGCCGGCGACGGCGACTGTTACGGCGAGGGCGGCAATCACCTCCTGGCCGCCATGCGCAGGAACATCAATGTAAAGCTCTTTGTGCATGACAACCAGGTCTATGGGCTGACCAAGGGGCAGGCGTCCCCCACAACGAGCGAAGGGGTAGTGACTAAGAACATGCCTTTCGGCGTGATCTCGGAACAGTTCAACCCCATGGCGCTCGCCGTTGCCATGGACTGCGGTTTCGCGGCCCGGGGGTATGCCGCTGATACGGAGCACCTTAAGGGCCTCATGAAACAGGCGATCATGCACAAAGGGTTTGCGCTCATCGATATCCTTCAACCCTGCGTGTCCTTCAACAAGGTCAACACCTATGACTGGTACAAGCAGCGGGTCTATCACCTCGAGCCTGACTACAACCCCGAGGACCGCAAAGCAGCCTTCGCGAAAGCGCTTGAGTGGGGAGACCGGATTCCGATCGGCGTGATTTACCGTAACAATCGGCTCCCGTTCGAAGCGCGCGTTCCGATGCTCAAGGACGGACCGCTGTTGCATCAGGCCTTCGATGGAAAGAAGATCGAGGGGACGCTCAAGGAGTTTTCTTAATACTCACCCCTATGCGCAAACTTTCGAAAAAAAGGTCAAAAAAAGCAGGCCTTCCTTCAGGGACACTGGTGTATACCGGAGAAAAGAAGGATGAAAAGATCAGCATTCACGTGGTTGATTATGACGAGGCGAATTTTATCGAATCAGAACTGATCTCTGTTGAAGAGTGCATCCCCTACAAGAACAAGCCGACCGTCACCTGGATCAATGTGGATGGCGTCCATAATGTTTCAATGCTCGAAAAGCTCGGAGCATGCTTTGGACTGCACCGGCTCGTGATGGAAGACATCATGAACACGGACCAGCGGCCCAAGATGGAGGACTTCGGCGATTATCTCTACCTCGTCCTCAAAATGCTGACCAGCGGCAAGAACGGCGACATCGTCACCGAACAGATCAGCATCATCCTTGGCCAGAACTTTGTTCTCTCGTTTCAGGAAGGGATCGAGGGAGACGTGTTCAACCCGATCCGTGATCATCTTCGGACCGGCAAGGGCCGCATCCGAAAAATGAAGGCTGACTACCTTGCCTATGCGCTCGTCGACGCGGTGGTGGACAATTACTTTGTGATCCTGGAAAAGTTCGGCGACAAGATCGAAACGCTCGAAACTGAATTGATCGAGCAGCCGACGCAGAAGACCGTTCAGAAGATATATCAATTAAAACGGGAAATGATATTCCTTCACAACGCGGTATGGCCCCTCCGGGAGGTCGTGAGCGCCCTGGGCAAGCATGAGTCATCGCTGATCTCTGAAACCACTGCGCCGTACCTGCGGGATGTGTACGACCACGTCATACATATCATCGACAGCGTTGACATCTACCGGGAGATGCTCTCCAGCATGCTCGATATGTACCTGTCGAGCGTCAGCAACCGGCTGAACGAGGTGATGAAGGTCCTGACAGCGATCTCCCTGATCTTCATGCCGCT
>JANONA010000149.1:0-11983 GCA_031420575.1 Nitrospirota bacterium
GTCTCCGCGTTCGTGACCCTGGCGCTGCTCGGGATGCTGCCGGTATGGCTCGTTATTATAGTGGTGAGCCGGGACGTGATCCTGGCGCTCGGCAGCCTCGTTATCTATTTTACGGGACACGAGTTGAAGGTCCGGCCTTCGATCTTTGGAAAGGCCACAACGGTCGTTCAACTCCTCGTGGTGACGCTTTCATTGGTCTTGAGGACGTTCGGCTATGAGATGGCATGGATACCGGCATTGCACTGGACAACGGCTGTCTTCACGCTGGTTTCAGGTATCCAGTATGTTGTCCGCGGCACGAAGATCGTCGGGTAGGATTGGTCGACTTATTGTAGGGGCGCCCCTCTGTGGCCGCCCGCATTGTTGACACTATGTTTTTTATACAGGGAGGGCGTGAATGAAGATATCCGATATGATCAGGCAGGCGCTTGAAAAAAAAAGCTTCAAAAATCTCAAAGATGCCTCGAAGGTGCTCGGCATCAGCCCGGAACTTCTGCGGGTCACGATCAATAAGGGGCATATCCCGAAGGACACCACGCTTATTATTATCGCGAATAAGCTGAATCTGGACAAGGCCATGCTCATTCTTGCGGCTCACCAGGAAAAAGTGCCGGCGGAAGTAAGGGGTTTTTTCCTTTCACCTTCGCAGGCAAAATTCAAGAGGGGGAAGCGTAAATATCCTCTTTCGGAAGAGCAGATCAATTACCTGGAAAAAATCCTGAGCATTGACGAGGTTATGATGTTGCGGAAACTCCGGCAGGTTTCCGATGAGGCCAGGGTGCAGATCGCCGGGTATGTTGATTTCATGTTTGCCTCCAAGAGGAACGCCTGATTGCTCGAAATTTTACATATTCCGCCGGGCGGCGCCGCGGAAGGGCTGGGGTTCCAGCCAGGGGACATCATAGACGCCATTAACGGGGAAAAAGTCCATGACGTTATCGATTACCGTTTTCTCGTCGCTGACGAACAGATCACCATTTCGTTCCATTCGAAAGACGGCAAAACCCGAAAGCTCGTTGTCGATAAAGACCCTGACGACAACCTCGGCCTGGAATTTTCCGCGTTCCGCATCACCCGATGCCGTAACCGATGCATCTTCTGCTTTGTCGATCAGATGCCGTCCGGTTGCCGGAAAAGCCTGTACATTAAAGACGACGATTTCCGCGCTTCATTCTTGCACGGAAACTATATCACGCTCGGCGCCCTTTCCGAACATGATTGGGAGCGGATCTTCCGGGAGCGGTTGTCTCCCCTCTATATTTCCGTCCACACTACGGACCACTCGCTTCGTACGTTCATGCTGGGCAACAAGAAGGCGCCTGACGTCCTGGCGAGCATGGAGCGCCTGGCCGCGGGCGGCATTCTGATGCACACCCAGATTGTTTTGTGCCCGGGGATCAATGACGGCGATCATTTGCAAAAGACGCTGAATGATTTGTCCGGTCTGTTCCCGGCGGTTGCTTCCATAGCAATAGTTCCGGTGGGACTTACGGCATTCAGAAAAATGGTATTTCCCCTCAGGACGGTTACCCGGTCCGAGGCGCGCGCGGTTATCGAACGCGTTACGCGGCTCGGATCGCGGTTCAAACGTGAGTTCAGGAACCGTCTTGTCTTTGCTTCCGATGAGTTCTACATCAAGGCGGGAGAGCTGGTCCCTCCCCTGTCTTTTTACGAGGAACTCCCCCAGATCGAGAACGGTGTGGGAATGGCAGCTGAATTTCTGCGCGACGTGTCGCGTACGCGGATACCGAAAAAAGTCGCTCCCATCAGCATGACGGTGGTCACCGGCGTATCGTTCAGCGGTGTTTTAAAGCAGGCGCTGGACCGGCTGAGAACGGTTGAAGGTCTTCGGATCAGGCTGGTGATTGCGCGGAATGGTTTTTTCGGGCCTTCGGTAACGGTTGCGGGGCTGTTGACGGGACGGGATATTCTTCAGGCGCTCAAGGGAAAGCGGCTGGGGGACCTGGTGGTGATACCCGCCGGCGCGCTCAAGGAAGATGATGACCTGTTCCTTGACAACATGCGTCTCGAACAGGTTGAGCAGGCGCTCTCCGTCAAGGTCGTGAAGGCGGGGAGCTTCAGGGAAATTCTATCGGCGCTGCGTGGTGAAGGGAGGGAGTCTCAATGATCTCCGGCAAGACGAAAATCTACGGCATATTCGGACACCCGGTGGAGCATACCTTTTCCCCGGGGATGCATAATGCCGCATTCAAAAAACTTGGTATGGATGCCTGCTATGTGCCCTTTGCGGTCCCTCCCGAAAAACTGGAACAGGCCGTCAGGGCGGTGGTCCCTCTCGGTCTTTGCGGATTGAACGTCACGGTCCCGCACAAGGAACGGGTTCTTGCCTTTCTGGATGAGCTCTCGGAAGAGGCGCGGCTGATCGGCGCGGTGAATACGATCGAAGTCAGGAAGGGGCGGTTGGTCGGCCACAATACCGACGGCAGGGGGTTCCTCCGGTCACTCAGGGAGCAGGGAGGGCTTGATCCAAAGGGCAGGAAATTCCTGTTCATCGGCTCAGGCGGCGCAGCCCGGGCGGTGAGTTTCAGCCTGGCGCTTGCCGGCGCCGCTGAGCTCGTCTTCCGCGACCTTGATTCCCGAAAAGCTTCGCTGCTGGCGAACGATATCCGGGAAAAGACCGGGGTGTCGGCGGTTACCATAGGACTGGACAAGCTCCCGGAGCATGCGGCTGAAGCTGATTGTCTGATAAACGCCACTCCGCTTGGTCTCAAGAGAAGGGACCCCCTGCCGATACGGAAAGAGTTTGTCCAGCGAAAGCATCTCGTTTGTGATCTTGTCTACAACCCGCCGGAGACCGCGTTTTTAAAGATGGTTAGAAAGCGAGGCGCCCAGGGACTACCGGGTCTCGGCATGCTCTTATACCAGGGGGTTATCGCTTTCGAAATATGGACAGGGGAAAAAGCGCCGGTCCTGATCATGAAGAACGCGCTTTCCCGGCAGATTCGATAACGGAGTATGAAATCGGAAAAAAGCGCCTACCGGCGTCTTGACATGCATTCATTATTCAAGTAATATAAATACTATGCTTTTATCCTAAGGAGTTCCTATGGCGATGTCTGGAAGACTCGGCGCAATGCTTGTCTCGTCGGGTCTCATCACGGAAGATCAGTTACGGAAAGCGCTGGCCACACAAAAAAGCGAGGGCGGCAGGCTCGGCACTATCCTGGTGAAGCTCGGCTTTGTGCAGGAAGACAAGCTGATGACTTTTTTGAGCAAACAGTATGGCGTCCCGTACGTCGACCTGAGCAAATTCGAGATCAATCCCGCCGTCATAAAGCATATCCCCGCGGAAGTGGCCCAGAAATATCGCATCATGCCCGTCAATCGCGCCGGCGCAACGATTACCATCGCCATGGTGGACCCCTCCAATATATTCGCCATCGACGACATCAAATTCATGACCGGTTATAATGTCGAGGCTGTCGTGGCAACCGAAGGCGCCATCGTGGAGGCGATCAAAAAATATTATGGCGCAGCCGCCAGGTCCTTAGTTGCGGACAAATCGGGCAGAGCGGCGCCCGCGGCGCAAACGAAGGAAGAGAAAAAGATTTCCTTAAACACTAAAGACTATGCGATGGATGAAAACGAGGAAGATTCCTTTGTCGATGACATCGATACCGGCGGCGTGGTGGATGTCGATGATTTTGACAAACTTATTCATGGCGCGGTCGATGAACTCGAGGTTATTGAAGATGAAAATCTGGACTCATTGACGGGAGAAGTCGAGGCGCCGATCATCAAATTAGTGAACGGCATTCTGCTCCGGGCGGCAAAGGCGGGCGTGAGCGATATCCATTTCGAGCCCTACGAGAAAAAGTTCAGGGTGCGGTACCGGCTCGATGGTGTGCTGAAAACCGTCATGGGGCTTCCGCTCAAGATCAGGAACGCGATGATTTCCCGCGTCAAGATCATGGCTTCCCTTGACATCGCCGAGCGGAGACTTCCGCAGGACGGCAGAATCAAGCTTAAAATGAGCAAGAATAAGGTCATGGACTTCCGCGTTTCCGTCCTTCCCACGCTCTTCGGCGAAAAGATCGTCATGCGGCTGCTCGACAAATCTAATCTCCAGTTAGACATGACCAAGCTCGGTTTCGACGAGGACCAGTTGAAGGATTTTAAAGAGGCGCTCAATAGACCGTACGGCATGGTCCTGGTAACGGGTCCCACGGGAAGCGGCAAGACCACCACCCTCTACTCGGCGCTCTCCGAACTGAACACGGATACCGAGAACATCATGACCGCCGAGGACCCGGTGGAATACAACCTGATGGGCATCAACCAGGTCCAGATGAAGGATGAGATCGGGCTCAACTTCGCCGCCGCGCTCCGTTCCTTTCTCCGCCAGGACCCGGACATCATCATGGTGGGAGAGACCCGCGATTACGAAACAGCGGAGATTGGGGTCAAGGCCGCGCTGACCGGCCACCTGGTGCTCACGACTCTCCATACGAACGACGCGCCGAGTACGATCAACCGTATGCTGAATATGGGGGTGGAGCCGTTCTTAGTGTCTTCGGCGGTGATTCTGATCGTGGCCCAGCGGCTTGTGCGCAAGGCATGCCAGAACTGCAAAAAGCCGGAGAAGCTGACGCCTCAGACGTTCAGCGACGCGGGCTTCAACCCGGAGGACGCGGAGACGGTCGTCAGTTATAAAGGCACGGGATGCGACATTTGCAACCAAACGGGGTATAAAGGCAGGGTTGCGCTGTATGAGGTTATGACGATTACGGATGAGATCAAGGAATTGATTCTCCAGGGCGCATCGGTCTTTGATATCAAAAAACAGGCCATCGCCGGGGGCATGAAGACACTTCGAGCGAGCGGACTGTTGAAAGTGAAGGCGGGATTGACGTCGTTGGAAGAAGTTGTTGAAAATACATTCCCGGACATTCCGGGACAATAATTCTTAAAAGCATCGAATACTTAAATTGAGGAGTACTCTCCATGGCCAACCTGCACGATTTACTCAAGTTTATGATAGAAAAAGGCGCGTCAGATCTCCATGTTACCACGGGAATTCCTCCATCGATCCGGGTTGACGGCAAGATAAAACCGATCCCGGGAGAGGAACCCCTTACCGCCGTCCAGACGAAGGACCTTTGCTACAGCATTCTCACCGATGCCCAGAAGCACAAGTTTGAGGAAAACAGCGAACTCGACCTCTCGTTCGGCGTGAAAAACCTGTCCCGCTTCCGCGCAAATATGTTTGTACAGCGGGGGGCCGTTGCGGCCGCGATCAGGACCATTCCTTTTAAGATCAAAACGTTCCAGGAACTGGGCCTGCCGGAAATAGTATCCGACCTGTGTAAGAAGCCGCGGGGGCTCGTTCTCGTCACCGGTCCCACGGGCAGCGGTAAGTCAACAACCCTGGCCTCGATGATCGATAAGATCAACACCGAACGACAGGAACATATCATCACCATCGAAGATCCGATCGAGTATCTCCACCCGCACAAAAAATGCGTAGTAAACCAGCGGGAGGTGAACGCCGACACCAAGTCGTTCAAGGATGCGCTGAAATATATCCTCCGGCAAGACCCGGATGTCGTGCTGGTAGGAGAAATGCGCGATCTTGAAACGATTGAAGCGGCCCTGACTATCGCGGAAACAGGACATCTTACGTTTGCGACCCTCCATACGAACTCCGCGTTGCAGACGATGAATCGCATCATCGACGTGTTTCCGCCTCATCAGCAATCACAGGTCAGGGCGCAGCTTTCATTCGTTCTCGAGGGGGTCGTTTCCCAGCAATTAGTGCCGAAACTCGGAGGCGGCAGAATGCTCGCGCTCGAGGTCATGATACCGAATGCCGCTATCCGGAACCTCATCCGGGAGGACAAGGTTCATCAGGTCTATTCCATTATGCAGACCGGCCAGTCGAAATTCGGCATGCTGACGCTCAATCAATCGCTGTATGAGCTCTATGTCAAAAAATTGATTTCGTATGATGATTGTATCGGTCGGTCGTCAATTCCCGACGAACTTATTCAAATGCTTGGCCGTTCCGGTCTTGCGGGAGCGCAGACGATCCAGAAGGAATACCGCTAGAGCGTTGTGCGGCGGATTCGTATCGCGATGAGGTGAACAATGGCAACAACGGTATTTATTTGGGAAGGCAAAACACGGCAGGGAGCGGTCCAGAAGGGCGAGATTGCGGCTAAGAACAAAGAAGACGTGATGGCGCTTCTGCGAAAGCAAAATATTCAGCCGATCAATGTATCCGCAAAGCCGAAAGCGATAAAACTGAGTTTCGGCGCCCCAAAAGTAACCGATAAGGACATCGTTATCTTTACCCGGCAGTTGGCCACCATGATTGACGCCGGCTTGCCGCTCGTGCAGTGTCTTGATATCCTCGGGGGACAGAAAGAAAACCCGACGATGGCAAAGACTGTAAACCAGGTGCGGTCCGATGTGGAGAGCGGTGCAACCTTTGCCGAAGCGCTTAAGAAACACCCAAAGGTATTTGACTCCCTGTATGTCAACATGGTTGCCGCCGGCGAGGCCGGCGGTATTTTGGATACCATTCTTCAAAGACTGGCCGCGTACATGGAAAAGTTCGCCAAAATTAAAAGGCAGATCAAGTCGGCCATGATCTACCCGGCCGTCATCCTGTTCGTCGCGGTTGCCGTGGTTTCCCTGCTGTTGGTGGTGGTTGTCCCCATGCTGGCCGACATATTCAAACAAGCGGGCCAGCAACTGCCCTTGCCTACCCGTATTGTTGTCGCCGTCAGCGACTTTCTGAAGGGCTGGGGCGGGTTGGCGTCGCTCATCGTCATTGTCGGTTCCATTGTCGGCCTCAAGCAATTCAGGAAAACTGAAAAAGGACTGAGGATTACCGACACCATAGCGCTGAAACTACCCGTTGCGGGAACGCTGATCCAAAGGGTGTCGGTTGCCAAGTTTACCCGCACTCTCGGCACGTTGCTTACCAGCGGGGTTCCTATCCTTGAAGGGTTATTGATTGTTTCGAGGACCGCGGGCAATAAGGTTGTGGAAGAAGCGATTTTGGCCACCAGACAGAGCGTGAGTGAGGGGAAAACGCTTGCTGAACCGCTCGGAAGGGCAAAGGTCTTCCCGGGCATGGTCGTCCAGATGATCTCGGTCGGCGAGGCCACGGGCGCATTAGACAACATGCTGAACAAGATCGCGGACTTTTATGATGACGAGGTGGATTCCGCTGTGGCGGCACTCACCTCTCTGCTTGAGCCGGCGCTCATGATCTTTTTGGGCATCACGGTCGGTTTCGTGATCGTGGCCATGTACATGCCGATATTCCAGATGGGCGCGGCGGCGGGATAGCAACTCACGTGACACGAGAGTTTTCAAGAGAAGAATACTCGATACGCATAACGTGGCTTATCTGGAGCAGGGTGGCGCTCGCGACCTTTCTGGTCGGGACGCTTATTTTTTTTCAACGGCGTTACACCATCTATCCGTTTCAGACCGCTTACCTCTACTATTTTCTGCTCACCGTATACGGCCTGACCGCTGTTTACCGGTACCTCCTGAAAAAAATAGAACGTCTCTCTCTCCTGGCCTATCTCCAGACGGCAGGCGACATTCTCCTCGTCACCGTTCTCACGCACCTTACCGGCGGCATCGACAGCGGTTTTTCGCTGCTCTACCATTTAACGATTATTTCCTCAAGCATCATCCTGTACCGCCGGGGGGGGTATCTGGCCGCCTCGCTCTCGAGCATCCTGTACGGGGCAATGCTCGACATGCAGTACTATAACGTCCCCGGTTTCGTCAGGAGCCTGAATTTCACGGCCGTCCAGGTGCTCTTTCAGGTCTTCATCAATATCCTGTCGTTCTACTTTGTGGGGCTTTTGAGCGGCTATCTTTCCGAACGTCTCAGAAAAACACGTCAGGAGCTCCGCGAGAAGAGCGTGGACTTCGAAGACCTCCGGGTCTTGCAGGAGCACATTCTGCGGAGCGTGGGGAGCGGAATACTCACCATGGATCTGCGGGGCGGCATCACGTCATGGAACCCCGCGGCGGAACAGATCACCGGGTACCGTTCTGATGAGATCGGAAACAACTGGCAACAGGTGTTCGGGGACAGCATGAAGGGGATTTTCGGCCATGCCGACGCGCTGAAGGAGCGCCCGTTCCGTTTCAACGGACAGATCGTGAAAAAAGACGGCGGCACGGCAATTCTCGGGATGACGGCCTCTCTGCTCAGGGATGACGCGCACACTGTTCGCGGGATCATCATCGTTTTCCAGGACATCACCAAGTTAGTCGAGATGGAGGGCCAGGTAAGGATGCAGGAGCGGCTGGCGACCGTCGGGAGCCTGGCGGCGGGCATTGCCCATGAGATCCGGAACCCGCTCGCATCGCTCAGCGGCTCCATCCAGGTGCTTCAGGGCGAACTTGGCTTAACCGGCGACAACAAACGCCTCATGGACATCGTCGTGCGGGAAACCGACCGGCTCAATACGATTATCACGGAATTCCTGGAATATGCCCGTCTCAAGAACGCTCAGAATGAACGGATCGAGCTTCTCCCCATTCTCGATGAAACGATTATGCTCTTGAAGAACAGCAGGGATTTTACGGGAGACATCCGCATCAGACATACTCTTGATCCGAAGGTCGCGATACAAGGGGATGCCCAGCGGCTCCGTCAGGTTTTCTGGAATCTTCTTATAAACGCCTGCCAGGCAATGCCGAAAGGCGGCGAGATATCGATCACCGCGAGGCCGTTTTCACGGGTGGATGACGACACGGCCTGGTGTGAAATCGTTATTGCGGATACGGGCCAGGGGATTTGCCATGACGATAGAGATAAAATATTCAATCCCTTTTTTACGACAAAGACCGGGGGGACCGGTTTGGGACTGGCGATCGTCTATCGGATTATCGACGACCACCGGGGTACGATCACGGTGGACAGTGTGCCGGGAAAAGAGACGAAATTCATCATCAGGCTCCCGATGATCGAGGAATCCGCTTAGGCGGCAATCAAAAATAGCTCCGCACTATGCGCGAAAGAGGCTGAATTGATATGAGTAAAATACTTGTCGTGGATGACGAACAGAGCATGCGTGACTTTCTCGCGATCCTGCTCAAAAAAGAAGGCCATGAAGTTGTGACGGCCGGGAACGGCTCTGATGCGATCAGGGCAATTCAGGCCGAGATCTTCGACCTGGTGATCACCGACGTGAAGATGCCCGGCGCCGACGGCATGGACGTGCTCAAGGCAATCAAGGAAATTTCTCCGGAAACCGTAGTCATCATGATTACCGCATTTGCAACCACCGAGACCGCTGTCGAAGCCATGAAACTCGGGGCCTATGATTACATCATCAAGCCTTTCAAGGTTGATGAGCTGAAACTCATCATCAACAACTCGCTTGAGAAGCGCTTTTTGCGGAAGGAGAACATCCTCCTGAAGCGTGAGATCAAATCCCGGGCTGGGTTCGAGAACTTCATCGGGAAGAGCGCGCCGATGCTGAAGATATTCGCGCTCATCAGGCAGGTTGCGGACACGAACAGCACGGTGCTGATTACGGGTGAGAGCGGGACAGGCAAGGAACTTGTGGCGAAAGCGGTCCATTTCAGCAGCCCCCGGAAGAATAGGCCGTTCGTGACGGTCAACTGCGGGGCATTGCCCGAGACCCTTCTTGAAAGCGAGTTGTTCGGATATATGAAGGGAGCGTTCACCGGCGCGTCAGCGAACAAACAAGGGCTCTTCGAAGCAGCAAATAACGGGACCATTTTTCTCGATGAGATCAGCGCCACAACACCGGCGCTCCAGATCAAGCTTTTGCGGGTGCTCCAGGAACGGGAGTTCATGCGGGTTGGTGGGACCGCTGAGGTCAAGGTAGATGTACATGTTATTGCCGCAAGCAACAGGGACCTGCTGGCCGAAGTTGCTAAGGGCGCTTTCCGGGAAGACCTCTACTATCGTTTGAACGTGATCCCCATCCACCTGCCGCCGCTCAGGGAACGGAAGGAGGATATCCCTCTCCTCATTGACTTTTTCCTCAAGAGGCTTCTTGCGGGAAAGGAACAAAAGAATATCACGCCGGAGGCAATGAATGCCCTCATGAGATATCGTTGGCCGGGAAACGTACGTGAACTGGAAAATACCATGGAGCGACTGGCGATCTTGTGTTCCGGAGACACCATCCGGCTTGAGCATGTACCTGATGCGCTGAAGGATGTGACGCCGAGCGTCGAATTGATTTCTACCGATATTCCGGAAGACGGGGTGAACATGGAGGCGCTGCTGGAAAACATCGAAAGGACGTTTCTCCGGAAAGCGCTCGAAAAAGCGGGAGGGATAAAGACCGAAGCGGCGAAACTACTCGGCCTGACCTTCAGGTCCTTCCGGCACCGGTTGCAAAAGTATGGCGACTTGTAGGCGATCATGTAATGCTTCAGTTACGGGGGTTTCAAGGAGTACGTCATCATGAGAGCAAACCACGCCTATGCGGGCAAATCCCGATAGTTTGGAAAGAAGCGATCCTAAATTGAAAAGAAGCGGGCTGTGAAAATCCGGGAGAATCAGGGAGAATGTGCGGCAGGCGCCATGAAGTCATAAACAGCGCATACCTGTTGTAACGGTATCGAAATGGATGGTGGTTGCGCCGCAGGGATGGGTATCTTTGTAGGCGCACTTGCGCGGGTGGTTTCTTCAGGTGTCACAGGCGCCGCCGGAAACAAAAGCGAGAACGGGTCCAGACGAATGTCTTCGGCAAGTTTGTCCAGCACGGTCTTCAAACCCAAGAACAGCGATAGAAAATGGGCAGGCCCTCTTGAAGCCTCTGCGACCGGTTTTTTGAAACCCGCCCGTCCTCTTTGATCTCACAGCAACCTCATACTGACCGAAATGGACTATCCCGACCGCTTACGCCCTTATCTCACCGGTTAATCGCTCGCGCGATGCCCGAGGTACTCACGCCTGCATGGCGCGCGATCTCAGCCAGCGACAACCCCAATTCATCCAATCCTCGTTTTACAAGTTTAACGATCGATTAGAAACAATGTCCCCAAGATGTTCCCCAAGATGCTCCACCCTGAGTTTGCCACAATACTCAAGGTTGTGAAGGCGCTCGGTTTGCGTCTGCATGCTACAACCTCATAACGTAATAACGTATAAAATCTTCAATTTGTTCAATAGTCATGTGGCAGCATGTCCTTCCTGTAGTCGTTAAAGTATCCATTCTTTGCAACACATAAAGTATCAACCCGAATTCGTTATCGCCTACCTCTATAATACCCAATCAGAATCATCGCAATGCTATCCTATTGCCCAAAAGCCCTCTTTCCTGTATAGTCGTGCCAGATAGGGGCTTGCGGAACTGTCCGGAATTGCCGCTTTTTAGCCGTGAAGGTGGTGGATATCTTCGGCAATGACACAATGACGATTGTCGATGTGAGCGTGGGGATGAACGGGGGGAAGGGCTAATGGCGAAGGAAATTGCGAAGACAACCGGCGGGCATGCATCGCCGTTCGAGCGGATCAAGCGCACGAACGAGGCGAATAACGAATATTGGGAGAGCCGCGATTTGGCCGACGTTTTGGAATACACGCAGTACCGGAACTTTGAGGCTGTAATCGAGAAGGCCAAACTGGCGTGTTTCAATAGCGGGCATCGTATTGAGGATCATTTTGCTGACGTCAGCAAAATGATCGAGATTGGGAAAGGCGCGGGTATGATGTGGAGTGCGGCGGCTTGCCGCCGCTTTTAAGGTGCAGGCAAGCCTGCACGGTACAGATTGGAGCACTCTATTGGAGCAGCACAAAGAAACACTTTATCGCGAATGGGCGCATGCACCATCCCATCTTTTTGTGCCTGGCGGGACTTATATCATCACCGCCGGTACCTACCAGAAGGCTTTGCTTTTTGACAGCCACGAAAAGCGCGATTTTCTCATGCAGTCCCTGTTTGATGAAGCGGACCGCTGGGGGTGGAGCCTTCAGGCCTGGGCGGTGATGGAGAACCATTAC
>JANONA010000150.1:0-3486 GCA_031420575.1 Nitrospirota bacterium
CCGTGGCTGTTGCCTGGCTGATCACCTGCTGTTTCGGCTTGATGGAAACGGGGGCTTGCGCCGCCGGCGGCTTCCCCGAATCGGAACAGCCCGTGAAGACCGCCCCTCCGAGCAGGAACAGCGCCGCGGTGAACCCGGTGCATATTGTTTTAGAGCGCTTTTTTTGGTGTCGCTGGTTCAACTTTTTTCTCCACTGCCGCGAACGTCATTGCCGTACAGTTGATGGTGATTTCAACGCTGCCGTCCTTGCTCATTTTCATGCCGCCCATTTTTATATTGAGAATATTCACAATACGCGTCAGCTTCCCGATGCGGTCAAAAAGCAGAGCGGTGTTGTGGTACCCGCCGGCCAGGGTAAGAGTAATGGGAATCGTCTCGTACAATCCGCTTTCATGGGTCTTTCTCGGATCCGGCTTCCAGAGCTTGAGAGAAAGGCCCGACTGATTCACCAGACTCTGTATTTGCCTGAGCAGGCCGGAGACTTCCGACTCGGGAGGGAGCTGTTCCGTAAGGGTTACTAACCGCGCCTGCAAAGAGCTCACCTCGGCCCTGAGGTCGTCCAGCTTTTTTATTTTAGTATCGTTCTCCTGTATCTTCGCCTGCTGCGCCACAAGCGCTTTTTCAAGCTGGTCAATCTTCGTCTTCATGGGGATTTGAAACTGCCAGACATAGACACTCAGGAGAACAACGATAAAAGCGCCGAAACCGATCGCCCTTGTCCTGGTGGGAATTTTCTGTATGGTATCGATAAGAGAAGCCATCACTGCCCTTTATAGACAAACTGGAGTTTATATTTGTAAATATCGATCCCTTCTCGTTTTGTCTCGCTTGTTTCAAGGAGCATGACATCCGTTAATAATGGAGAGGCCTTCAGGTTATCGATGAACCGCACCACCTCATCGTTGTTGAAAGCTTCCCCCTCTATGTTGACCTTGTTGCCGCTTTCCAGCAGCGCTCCGACATTGACCCCCTTGGGAAGCGCCGTGCTCACCGCATCAAGAAGCTGAACCGGGCCGGCCTGATTCTTCTTCAGTTTTTCGATGATTTCAATCTTCTCGGCGACCTTTTTCCGCTCTTCTTCGACGTTCTTCACTTCCTTGAGCAGATTGTCCTGATCGGCAATCCGCTTTTCAGCGGCCGCCTTTTCCCCCTCAAGCCTGGCAATGCGTTCGCTTTGCTTCATCCAATAATATCCCATGCCCATCAGCACAATGACAAGAATCAGGAACGCAAGAATCACCTGCTGCTGAAGGTCGATGACCTTCTTCGGCGGCTTCTTTTTCACAAGCAGAAGATTTATCTTGATCATCGGTCGCCCGGCCTCCTGATCGCAAGCCCCACCGCCACCGCGCACAGAGGGGCCGATTCCGCCAGCATCGTTGGTTCAAAGCGCTTCGGATCAACGTTGATGTTCTTAAAGGGATCGACGACCGCTACCGGTATTCCAAGCCGATCGGAAAGGACCGTGGTGAAATGACCTATCCGCGCGCACCCGCCGGAGACCAGCACCCGAGACACCGTATCGCTGCCCGTCGTGGAGCGGAAAAATTCAAACGACCGCTGCGTCTCGGCGACAATATCGTCCGTTACCGAGGACATCACCCCGGCGATCCGCTCCTTATCAGCCCCTTCCGCCTCTTCGCCCCTTTTCACCTTTTCCGCGTCTTCATAGGTAAGACCGAAATCCCGCTGGAGCGCCTCGGTATAGCGGTTGCCGCCTACCGTGATATCCCGGGTGAAGATCGACATCCCGTCCTTCAGAATATTAATGTTCATCACCGAAGCGCCGATATTGAGAAGCGCCGTTGTCCCTGTTTCAATGTCATAATTGAGCTCGTACATGTTCGCCATCGCGAAGGCGTCAACGTCCATGACCACCGGCTCTAATCCCGCCTCTTTGACGAGATTGACATAATCGTTTATTTTATCCTTCTTGACGGCGACTAACAGGACGTCCGCCTGCCCTTCGGCGGCGCCCGGGCCAAGCTTCTGGAAGTCGACATTCACGTCATCAATGGAAAAGGGGATGTACTGCTCAGCCTCCCATTTGATGGATTCCGCAAGCTCTTCATCGGTCATATCGGCGACGGAAACGCGCTTGATAATGACCGAGCTGCCGGAGACCGAGATCACAACCTCCCTGGTCTTTACCTTCTGAGCGGCGAGAAGTTCCCTGATTGCCTCAACCACCCGGCCGGCATCCATGACCGCGCCCTCCACGATCACCTCGGGCGGCAGCGGTATCATGCCGAATTTCACCAACTGGTACTTTTTATTCGAGCCCTTCAACTGGACCAGCTTGATAAAGGTCGATCCTATGTCCAATGCGATCGGCTCAATTTTCCTGGAAAAAAGCATTATCGCTCCACATGCGGATGATACGCCGTATCAACCGGCGTTCTTGCTCTTTATGATCTTTTCTATGGCCCGCAGGCTGGTCTCGCTGTAGATTCTCCAGCCCCGCCAGTCACGCTCCACCCCGGTCATCAACCCCTCGCTCTCCCATCGAAAAAGCGTGGCCCGGGAAATATCGAACCGGCTGCAGATCTCGCTTGTTTTATACGTATTCAGGCTTTTGCGTGCGACCATGGCATCCTCATTAGATAGCTCACTACGAGTAGTTATAGTAAGTATAGTTATAAGAATACTGAAAAAAGCACGGATGTCAAGTTATTTTTTATTATTTTTTAATTATTTTTTCAGCCGGGGGCGCCGTACGCAAGCGGTTGTGGATACGGCAAGAGCTGATACAAGATAGGCCGGGTCCGCCCCTACACCACATACAAAAAAATCGCGATGTAATGGCAGGCGCTGCCGGCCAGCACGAACAAATGCCAGATGCCATGGCCGTGGGCAAGTTTTTTGTCCAAGGCATAGAAGAGAACACCGATAGTATAGAACAGTCCTCCCGCCGTTAACCAGGCAATTCCCGCGCCTGAAAGCGCTTGCGTGATTGGGCGCGCAGCGATGACGATAAGCCAGCCCATGACGAGATAAATAATGACCGAGAGAATGTTCCTGCGCTTCTTTGACAGAAGTTCCTGCAGGATGCCGACGACCGCCAGACCCCAGACAACGCCGAAGAGCGACCATCCCCAGACGCCGCGCAGGGTAACAAGGGTAAAGGGAGTATAGGTGCCCGCTATGAGCAGATAGATCGCCGTGTGGTCGAGCTTTTGGAGGATGGCTTTGGCGTTTCCCCGAACACTGTGATAGAGCGTGGAGAAAAAGTACAGCGCCGTGAGCGTGGTCCCGTAAATGCCGAAGCTGACGATCTTCCAGGGGTCGCCGGTGAGGGCTGCGCGAACCACTAAAAAAACGAGGCCGGCAAGCGCAAGCGCCGCACCGGCCAGATGGGTGATACTGTTGAGTTTTTCGCCGTGATACATCTTCTTGTACAGAGTACTGAGTACAGGTCTACACGTCCACGCCGTGCGGGGTGGCAAAGGTGCCGCCGCGCCGCGCGGCCATGTCCATGAGCACGCG
>JANONA010000151.1:0-4003 GCA_031420575.1 Nitrospirota bacterium
TCACCTTTTGAGTGCACAGAGAGAAACATCTGCGTTAGAATTTATTTCTTTTAATCAGCATGTTACTCTGTGAACTCTGTGGTTCGATTGCAGGATTTAGTTAGTAAGCTAAAAAAGAACTTGACAATATGCCAAGGCGCCGGTATAATCATCAGGTTTTGACTCAATGTTTTTGAAAACGTGTATCTCTGTGTTTTTAAGGAGTAATTCTCGTGCCTACCATTAGTCAACTTGTGCGAAAAGGCAGAACACTGGCTGCCGTAAAAACCAAAAGCCCCGCGCTGAAGAGCTGTCCTCAGAAGAGGGGGGTTTGCATCCGGGTGTACACTACGACGCCGAAGAAGCCGAACTCGGCTCTCCGGAAGGTTGCCAGGGTCAGGCTCACGAATGGTATGGAAGTTACCACCTATATCCCGGGTGTCGGGCACAATCTTCAGGAACACTCCATCGTTCTTATCCGCGGTGGGAGGGTGAAGGATCTTCCGGGTGTGCGCTATCACATCGTGAGAGGCACATTAGATACCGTAGGGGTGGCAAATCGTAAGCAGGGCAGGTCCAAGTATGGGGCTAAGAGGCCGAAATAAGGGGCAAGCACGAAGCACTAATTTCTCAATCAGAAAAAGAGGCAGTCATCTGTGTTTCGGATTTAGAGTTTGTGATTTAGAATTTGGTACTGAGGTAATATTATGCCGAGAAAAAGCGTTGTCGTAAAAAGAGAATCGTTACCCGATCCGAAATATCATAGCCAGATGCTTGCCAAGTTCGTAAACGTGCTTATGCGCAAGGGCAAGAAGAGCACGGCGGAGGCCATTTGCTACAAGGCGCTCGACCGGATTCAGCGGAAAACCAACGGCGACCCGATCGCCATTTTTAAAAAGGCAATAGAAAATTTAAAGCCTACGCTTGAGGTGAAGTCCCGCCGGGTCGGCGGGGCCTCGTATCAGGTGCCTATCGAGGTGAAGCAGCCGCGCAGGATGTCGCTCGCATACCGCTGGCTCAGGCTCTACGCGTCACAGCGGCCGGAGAAATCCATGGTGGACAAACTTGCCGGAGAGATTCTCGATGCATCGAACAATACGGGCGCGGCGATTAAGAAGAAGGAAGATATACACCGTATGGCTGATGCTAATAAAGCGTTCGCCCACTATCGCTGGTAAGGCGGTTCTCGGGAAGCGGAGGAAGTTTTGGCCAGGCAGTTTTCACTCGAAAATACACGCAACATCGGTATTATGGCTCACATCGACGCCGGTAAAACGACGACGACCGAGCGCATACTTTATTATACCGGTGTTTCCTATAAGATCGGAGAAGTACACGACGGCACCGCGGTCATGGACTGGATGGTGCAGGAGCAGGAGCGCGGCATCACCATCACCTCGGCCGCAACGACGTGCTTCTGGCGGGACAAGCGTATCAATATCATTGATACGCCCGGCCACGTGGACTTTACTATTGAAGTCGAGCGCTCGCTCCGTGTGCTCGATGGAGCGGTTGCGGCCTTCGACTCGGTGAGCGGCGTTGAACCCCAGTCCGAGACGGTATGGCGCCAGGCCGACAAGTATAGTGTTCCCCGTATTGCGTTCATGAACAAGATGGACCGCATCGGCGCGGACTTCTACATGAGCGTTCAGTCGATGATCGACCGGCTCGGCGCGAATCCCGTGCCGATCCAGATTCCGGTCGGCGCGGAGAGCGCGTTCCGCGGCTGCGTTGATCTGGTAAAGATGAAGGCCGTTCTGTTCGACGATGAGACCCTCGGCGCGAAATATTCGGTGGAAGATATCCCGGCGGACCTCCTGCCCAAGGCAAAAGAGTACCGGGAAAAAATGATCGAGAAACTCGCCGACGTGGATGACACGGTGATGGAAAAGTTTCTGAACGGCGAGCAGCCGACGGAAGCGGAGCTCATGGCCGCGATTCGCAAGGGCACGATCGCCATGAGTATTTTCCCTGTCATCTGCGGGGCGTCATTCAAGAACAAGGGTGTTCAACTCCTTTTGGACGCCGTGGTGGATTATTTACCGTCGCCTCTCGACATCCCTCCGGTCACCGGCATCGGTCCCAAGGGCGAGGAGATCGTTCGCACTGCTTCCGACAGCGAGCCCTTCGCCGGCATAGCATTCAAGATCATGACCGATCCGTTCGTGGGGCAGCTCACGTTCATCCGGGTTTATTCCGGGACGCTGACCTCCGGGTCCTATGTGTACAACTCCACCAAGGGGACCAGGGAGCGTGTCGGCAGGCTGCTCAAAATGCACGCGAACAAGCGCGAAGAGATCGAACAGATCTATTCCGGCGATATCTGCGCGGCAGTGGGACTCAAGAGCACGCTCACGGGGCATACCCTCTGCGATGAAAACAAACCCATCGTCCTGGAAGCCATGATCTTCCCGGAGCCGGTGATTTCCGTGGCCATCGAGCCCAAGACCAAGGCGGACCAGGAAAGGCTTGGCTTCTCGCTCCAGAAGCTCATGCAGGAAGACCCGTCGTTCCGCGTGATGACCGATCAGGAGACCGGGCAGGTCATCATCTCAGGGATGGGAGAGCTTCATCTGGAGATCATCGTTGACCGCCTTTTGCGAGAGTTCAAGGTGGACGCGAACGTTGGCAAGCCTCAGGTGGCATACCGCGAAACGATCAAGAAAAAAGTTACCGCCGAAGGCAAGTATATTCGCCAGACCGGAGGCCGGGGTCAATATGGGCACGCGGTGCTCGAGCTCGAGCCGCAGGAGCCGGGCAAGGGCTTCGAGTTTGTGAATAAGACCGTCGGAGGTTCGGTTCCCAAGGAATATGTCGCTCCGATACAGAAGGGTATCGTGGAGGCCATGGAAAATGGCGTCATGGCCGGTTACCCCATGGTCGATATCAAAATCACGCTCATCGATGGTTCGTATCATGACGTGGATTCTTCCGAAATGGCCTTTAAGATCGCCGGTTCCATGGCCTTTAAAGAGGGCGCGAACAGGGCCACGCCGGTATTGCTCGAGCCGATAATGGCGGTCGAGGTTGTTTGTGCCGAGGAATATATGGGCGACCTCATAGGCGACCTCAGCTCGCGCCGCGGCCGGGTGCAGGGTATGAACATGAGGGGCGCGGGACGGGTCATCACGGCGCAGGTGCCCCTGTCGGAGATGTTCGGTTATTCCACCGATATCCGGTCAAAGACCCAGGGCAGGGCAACCTACACCATGCAGTTTGCGCATTACGAAGAGGTCCCCAAAAATATTTCAGAGCAGATCATTGCCAAGGTAAAAGGCGAAACCGTTAAGAAGTAGTCGGATAATAATCATCGGATTTTCACTTCCCAACAGGAGGCGGACGATATGGCAAAAGCAAAATTCGAGCGGACAAAACCACATGTGAACGTGGGCACCATCGGCCATGTGGACCACGGCAAGACGACCCTGACAGCGGCCATCACGAAGGTGTTGTCGTTCAAGAACCTCGCGACCTTCGTGGCCTACGATCAGATCGACAAGGCCCCGGAAGAACGGGAGCGCGGCATCACGATCGCCACGGCGCACGTGGAATACCAGACGGACAATCGTCACTATGCCCATGTCGACTGCCCGGGCCATGCCGACTACATCAAAAACATGATCACCGGAGCCGCCCAGATGGACGGCGCTATCCTCGTGGTCTCCGCCGCCGACGGCCCCATGCCCCAGACCCGTGAGCACATCCTGCTCGCCCGTCAGGTCGGCGTACCCCATATCGTCGTTTACATGAACAAGGTGGATATGGTTGACGACCCCGAGCTCATCGAGCTCGTGGAACTCGAGATCCGCGAGCTTCTGTCGAAGTATCAGTTCCCCGGCGACAAGACCCCCATCATCAAGGGAAGCGCCTTGAAGGCCCTCCAGAGCGAGAGCAAGGACATCAACGCGCCTGAGTACAAGAGCATTCTGGAGCTTATGGCCGCCGTTGACAGCTATATCCCCCAGCCCAAGCGAGAAATAGACAAGCCCTATCTTATGCCGGTGGAAGACGTGTTCTCGATCGC
>JANONA010000152.1:0-5291 GCA_031420575.1 Nitrospirota bacterium
TTGCGAAACGCTCATTCGTAGTACGGCTATAGGAGTATTCTCTCTGCTTCATACTTAACGTGTCGCACAGATCGCTTTGATCCTGTCTACCCAGGTGGTGGCGGCCATGGAGAACGCGGCGCTCTATGAAAACCTGCGCGATAACTACTTCCGTACGGTCCTGGCGCTCGTGGCCGCCGTCGAGGCAAAGGACCCGTACACCCGGTGGCACTCCACCAACGTGGCAAAATATGCAGTTGCGGTTGCGCGGGATTTGGGGATGAGCCCTTCCCAGCTCGAGGAGACGCACATCGCGGCCATTCTCCACGACGTGGGCAAAATCGGGATCAGCGAATTGATCATCAGCAAGCCGGAGCGCCTGAGCCGGGAAGAGTTCGAGCTTATGAAGGACCATCCGGCGCATGGTATCAGGATCCTCGAACCGATCGGGTTCTCGTCAGCCATCATCAATGCCATCTATCAGCACCATGAACGCTTCGATGGGAAAGGATACCCCCTGGGCCTTGCGGGGGAAGAGATCTCACTTGCGGCGAGAATTCTCAATGTCGCTGACACGATAGACGCCATGGTATCCGAGCGGCCCTACCGCGGCACGAGTTCGAGCCAGGAGGTGCTGATCGAATTGGAGCGAGAAGCGGGTGGTCAGTTTGATCCGCGCGTGGCTGAAGCCGCAAGACGGCTTATCGAAAACGGGCTGCTCAAATCAGGCGCATATTCCGATCTTCAGCTATGACGGGAACGTATAAGACGGATAACGACGGCACAGAATCTTCACGTCGGCAGGATGGCATTTGATTTCGCAAATATAACTACTCAGGTCAGTTACTTCGCTTCGTCGCAAGGAGCGCAGGAAATATCGATTTTCCCGTCATCATCAGCGGTCGCGGCGCTTTCGCTTCGCCCGCGCCGTCTGGATGTTCTGATAACCGCCGCTGGAAAGGGCAATCGCGCTCTTGTTGCGCTGGCGCTCAGCAACAGACCTGAGTAGTTACTCGCAAACCTTGTGCAGTTAATTGTTAGGAGGTCCATGGGCGGATTTGTCGTTCCCCTATTCCTGGCTATTTTTGTTCTTTCCGCCTGCGCCAGGCCGTTGGCAACGGTGTCGAAGCCTGAAGATTCCTTGACGCCTCTTTCGTGGTGGCGGACAGTCACGCCTCATGATGACCGGGAATTCAAGGATATCGCTGCCGCAGTGCGCCAGAGCCTGGAGTATTATAAGAAGCTTCCGCAAGACACCGTGTTCTTCCTGGGTCCTGATAAAGCAAGCGCCCTCGATCTGGTCGTAACGCTCCAGAACTTTCTCCTGATCGTCGAGAACGACTCGCTCACCTATGATCAGAAGGTGGAGCGCATCAAAAAGAATTTTCTGTTCTACCGTTCCGTGGGCTCGAAGAGCAGCGGTAAGGTCCTCTTTACCGGCTACTATGAGCCGTTGCTGTCTTGTCGTGTTGCCGGTGATGAGGTCTTCCGCTTTCCTTTGTACCGAAGGCCCGATGATATTATCGAGGTGGATCTGGCGCAGTTTGGAAACGGTTTCCCCAGGAGCAGGCTCTTCGGCAGGCTTGCCGGTAAAAAAGTCGTGCCCTATTTTTCACGCGAGGAGATCGACCAGAAAAAAATCCTTGCCGACAAAGACCTGGAGCTCCTCTGGTGCTCCGACATCGTCGATATCTACGTGCTCCAGGTGCAGGGCTCGGGCAAAGTGGACCTGGGGGACGGCGCTATCCTGAGCGTGCTGTATGACGGACAGAACGGCAGGCCCTACAAGAGCATCGGTAAATACCTGATCGATACAGGCGCCATGACCAGGGAAAACATGTCCATGCAGGCGATACGGGAGTATTTGCGAACCCATCCTGATAAACTCACCGATGTTCTTAACCAGAACCCCAGCTATGTCTTCTTCCGCCTCGATACGGGCCCATCGATCGGGAACATCGGTGTGCCGCTTACGCCTGGTCGCTCCATTGCCACGGACAGCAGCCTTTTTCCCAAGGGCGCGTTGGGTTTTATCGCGGCCTGGAAGCCGGTGATCGAGAACAACGAGATCAGAGCGTGGGCGCCCTTCACCCGGTTCGTGATGAACCAGGACACCGGCGGCGCGATCAGGGGGCCGGGCAGGGCGGACGTATTCTTCGGCCAGGGCGCGGAGGCGGAACTCACCGCAGGGCACCTCCAGCATGAAGGAGAGCTGTACTTTTTAATGAGAAAGAAGTAAAAGCGGCATGATTAAACGTCTCCAGAAAAGCGCCGGGGTGTATATTGACACAGGCAATAAGTTTCTCAAGAATATTTCATCGGAATGGATGGGGAAATCCGGCGCGAATAGTCGCAGTTCACTCAGAATCGGGATTCCTAGAATGTTTTTCTACTATATATACCCCAATCTGTGGGAGACCTTCTTTCGTGAACTGGGAATGAAACCGATAGTTTCCATGCCTTCAACTACAAAGACGGTTGAGAAAGCCTCTCGGATATCAGAGACAGAACACTGTCTGCCCAACAAACTGTTTGATGCGCACCTTGCCGAGCTTGTGGGCAACGTCGACATGGTATTTGTGCCCCGTGTCCTGTCAACCATTAAAAACCACCTCTCCTGTCCAAAATTCGGTCCGCTTCCCGACGCGGCAAGGGCGGATATAGCCCGGGGGACGGAAGTTTTGTCAATTGACATTGACGAAACCAGGCGTCCTTTATCCAAGACTTTGCTGCTCCTCGGTACCAAGTTGAATATACAAAAGAGTAAAACCCTTTCCGCCATACAAAGCTCATTCAGCGCCATGGAATCGGCGAATAAAAAAATGGTCCGGCCCGATAAAAAAAAAGGGGAACCACGTTTTTTGCTTATAGGACACCCCTATACCATTCATGACAATTTTATCGCGGGACCGATTCTCAACAAGTTGGAAAGCATGGGCGTGGAAGTCGAACTGATGTCTTTCGCGGACGACACTCCGGCAAAGAGTTATATCCTCTGGAGCACTGCCAATAAGATTTACCATACAATCAATGCGCTCTCCCGTGAAGAGTATGACGGGGTGATTCAGCTTACGGTATTTAATTGCGGATGTGATTCAATGATGATGGATACGTATCGACACATTCTTAAAGAGAAAAACGTCCCTTACCTGTATCTCATGGTAGATGAACATTCGGCACAGTCCGGGATGGATACAAGGGTAGAGGCTTTTATAGACTCGTTGAGGTGGCGGCAATGACCTATATGGCAATCCCCAACATAGGCAACTATACAATAGCGCTTGCTACCGCCGTGGAATCTCTCGGGATTAAAGCATGGGCTTCGACCGCAACCACGCCTGAAGCCTTGAAGTTAGGTATAGCCGCGGCGCCGGAATCGGTTTGCTTGCCTCTCAAGGCCCACCTGGGGCACTTCATTGAAGCGGACAGGGCAGGCGTTGAGTATGCCTTTATGGTCAATAGTGTCGGCACCTGCAGACTCAGATACTATCGCCATATGATAGAGCGGATACTCAAGGACCTGGGTTTGAAAATAAAGATCTTCGGCCTTGGCTTTGATGGCTTTAAACCGCCTATCGTACGGCATTTTGATCCCGGACCGATAACATTTTTAAAACCCTTATTCCATACGGCGCTTAAAATAAAAATTATTGATGCATTGGAGGCGGCGGCCTGGCGGACAAGGGCGATTGAAATTATTCCCGGGAACACAACGCTGGTAATGAATACGTTACTCGTGGAACTCAGTGAGTCAAAAACCATGGCCCGGACCAGGGCCATCCGTAAAAAGGTTGCCGGTTGCTTTGCTGAAATTCCCGTGGATAAAGAGAAAAAGCCGCTCAGGGTCGGACTGGTCGGTGAAATATCTTTTCTACGGGACAAGTGCCTGAATAAAAATATTGAATATATCCTTGGAAGCCAGGGGATTGAGCCGAGAAACTTCTTTTTGCTTGGGGAAGAGTTGAAGAATATAACGCGCATCGTGTTCCTGAACCAGAACAGAAGAAAGTATCTGTCCAAAATCGCGGACCGGTATTTACAAAGTACGGTTGGCGGACATGCCCTGGATTCCGTTGCTCACTCGATCCGTTGCGCGGATGAGGGCTATGATGGTATGATCCATCTTTGTCCCTCGGGATGCATGCCTGAAGTAAGCGTACGGCCGATCCTCAAGCGTGTCAGTAAAGATAAGGATATTCCCATACTGGAAATGTCTTATGACGAGCATACCTGCGGTGTCGGAATTTCCACCCGCCTGGAAGCCTTTGCCGATGTTCTTATGGAAAGAAGAAAAAAAAACAGCTCCCTCTCCCATCGCGGGGAGAGGGCAATGAATAGGTAAACACATGAACAACTCCTGTTATCTGGGCATTGATGTCGGTTCAATCAGCACCAATTGTGTGATAATTGCGCCTGAAGGTGAAGTTCTTTTTGAAGTATATAAGCGAGGGGAAGGCAACCCGATTGAATCGGTGCAGCAGTGCCTTGCGCAACTCACGGCACAGTTGCCGGACAGGTTTCGCATCAAAGGCGTATGCACTACAGGAAGCGGTCGAATGCTTGCCGGCGCGCTCGTCGGCGCTGACGTGATTAAAAACGAAATTTCCGCGCATGCCCGCGCGACGCTGCATCTCTATCCCGGGGTGCGGACTATATTCGAGATCGGCGGACAGGACAGCAAAGTAACCATTCTCCGGGACGGTGCGGTGGTCGATTTCTCCATGAACCTGGTTTGCGCCGCGGGCACGGGGAGTTTCCTTGATTCACAGGCAAGGCGCTTGAACATCACTATTGAGGAACTGAGCAACAAGGCGATGCTGTCGGAAAACCCCACGAACATAGCCGGGCGCTGCACGGTATTCGCGGAGTCCGACATGATTCACAAACAACAAGTCGGGCATGAACAGCAAGACATCATGATGGGACTCTGTCATGCGCTGGTGAGAAACTATCTTTCAAATGTTTGCAATGGGAAGGAGATTAAACCTCCCATTGTTTTTCAGGGCGGCGTGAGCGCGAACAAGGGAATATGCCGCGCTTTCAAAGAGGCGCTTCAGTGCGATATCATTATTCCACCTTACCATATGGTCATGGGGGCCTATGGGGCCGCGATTATCGCTTCAAAGTCCCGTATAGAAAAGACAAAATTCCGCGGGAAAGAAGTATCCGCGCATCCCATCCTTACCAAGGGCTTTGCATGCGGTGATTGTCCGAATTATTGTGAAATAATCGAGGTTCTCGATGATGATGAAATAATCGGCAGGACCGGCGGACGGTGTGGAAAATGGGAGGGAAGGACGGAACCAAGAGAA
>JANONA010000153.1:0-5742 GCA_031420575.1 Nitrospirota bacterium
CAAGATGGGCTTTGACAAGAAGACCGTGGAGCAAGTGATCCGGCTCGTTGATTCGAGCGAGTATAAGCGCCGCCAGGCCCCGCCGGGCGTCAAGATCACTGCCCGCGGCCTGGGCAAGGATAGAAGATTCCCGATAACGAATCGGTATAGAAGCTACTGAAATCGGGTCAAGGAGCATGGGTCAAGGGGCAAGTAATTTCGATTTTTAACCCTGACCCCTGACCCATGACCCCTGACCCCTTATGACTTCCGGCACATTGTACATCGTCGCCACCCCCATCGGGAACCTCGAGGACATCACCCTCAGGGCGATCCGTGTGTTGAAGGAAGCGGACCTCATTGCCGCCGAGGACACCCGTCACACCCGGCATCTGCTCGACCGGTATCGGATAGAGACGCGCCTCACCAGCTACCACGACCATAACAAGGAAGAAAAAGCGCCGGTCCTCGTCGCGCGGATGCTCGAAGGCAAGAGCGTGGCGCTCGTGTCCGACGCGGGGACTCCAGGCATTTCTGATCCCGGCTATTTCCTGATCAATCTCGCCATAGACCAGAAGATCCCCGTTGTCCCCATCCCCGGCGCAACCGCTGCCATCGCCGCCCTCTCGGTCTCGGGCCTGCCGACTGACAGATTTATTTTTGAGGGCTTTCTTCCGGCCAAACATATGGCCCGCCTCAAGCGGCTGCGGGAACTTGCGAAAGAGGAGCGCACCCTTATCCTCTACGAATCACCACACAAAATCATCAGGGCCGTCGGGGACATGCTCGAGGTCTTCGGCGACCGTCACGCAGTCGTTACCCGTGAGCTGACCAAGATCTATGAAGAGACGATCAGGGGAACGCTTTCGGGAATCCTCAAGCGCCTTCAGGAAGGGACCATCAAAGGCGAATTCACCATAATCATACACGGCGCGTCAACGGAACCGCGGAAACAGGATATCGACACCGCCGGGTATCTCAAGAACCTCATCCTCCATCGGGGACTTTCCAGGAAAGAGGCTATTGCGGTTACCGCCGAAGAGCTTGGCTTGCCGAAAAAGGACGTGTATAAGGAAAGTTTGAAGATGGGGAGCGCGACTGATGAGGGGAAAGGCAGGCCTTGTGATTAAACGGACCTGAATAATCCGACAAGAATTCGCGTCAATTCGCGGTCACATGACATTTGATGGATCAGAGCAGCACTCCAAGCCCGAAAAAGACATTCACGAAATAAAGACAGAGGATGGCTATGCCGAGAACAAAATGGGGGAAACGGAATGATGATTCCGGGCCTTTGATGTCCCGTGATATTTTGTAAGTCGCGATCAGCAGAACAACGATGGTGAGCCCGGTGAAAAGGTGGAGCGGATATTCCAGAATATTTCCCGTATTGAGCAGGACAAGGGTGAGCCCGGCAAAGAAACCGAGCCCACCCATAATTGCCAGAATCGGCCCTGCCTGCCGATGACGCTTGATCACGGGAAAAGGCGGCGGGGCGCCGGCCAATCTATCACGCCGGATCCTGAATCCAAGCCGTCCCTGATACAGGAAGAGCATCATCACGATCGTGTTATAGACGCCATGCGCCAGCCGGAGATCGGCAAGCAGTTCTCTGTCAATTAGTGGATATTGCATGGATAATCCTCTCTGTCCTTTGTCCCCTGTCCCCTGTCCTTTGTCCTCTGTACCCTGAATTTATACTACTCCACCACCTCGATCATGCCTTCCATGCCCCGGTCCCGATGGCTCTTGAAGAACAAGAGTTTTTTATCGCAATACATGAGATACTTACCAACCCTGGTCGGGGTGAATTTTATGACCGCCGGTTCCTTGCTGCCGAAATCGGTCTTAAAATCGATGCCTGCCTCCGGGGCTTTCACAACGATATCATGCGGCACATACCCGGACGTCTTTTTTACTTTCAGCTCCACCGGTACATTGACCTTCACGACGATGTAATTCGGGTCGTAGAAGTATTCGCCTCCCGTGACCTCAACACGCTGCACCCCGTCAGCCCCGATGGTAGCGACCACGCGTTTTTCCTTTCCCTTTGCATGCTCGCGCTTCTCTTCCCTGGCTTCCTGTTTTGCCTCAGGCGCCGCCTCCTTTTTCATCTCCGGCGCCGCAGGCCGGACTTCCTGCGTGGCCTCTTGACCGTATACGGGAATAACAAACGTCAAGAACAGAACAAGCGCAACAAACACATACCTGGCGTATCTCATGGTGTTCTCCTTGGACTCGGTATTGCTCGATGACGATCATGAGTAAAGTTTACCATATTTTACCATATTTGTTTCAAAAATTCTTGCCGCCGGTAAAAATGTTTTTTGACAAACAGCGCAAAATGAGTAATAATAGCGCAACGCTTAAAAGCGCCCGTCGAAGGCTTTGGCAAGAGACCAGGGATATACAACAACATGAACACCAATAAAATTCTGATAGTCGATGACGAGCCTGATATCATGGAGCTCGTTTCCTACAACCTCAAGAAAGCGGGCTTTGCCGTCTCTTCCGCCTCGGACGGCGAGGAGGCGCTCCGGATGATTCGCGAAAAACATTTCGACCTTATCGTGCTCGACCTCATGCTCCCCGGCATCCACGGCATGGAACTCTGCCGTATCCTGAGGAACAACCCGAAGACCGCGCACATTCCCATCATCATGCTGACCGCCAAGGGCGAGGAGACGGACAAGATACAGGGCCTCGAAACCGGCGCTGACGACTACATGACCAAACCGTTCAGCCCGAAGGAACTTATCGCCCGGGTCAAGGCGATCTTGCGACGGTCCAAGGAACGGTCGACGGAAGAAAAAACGATCCAGCTCGGCGATCTGAAGATCAATACCGAGACGTTCATGGTCACGAAACGCGGCGCCCCGCTCAGTCTCAGCGCAACGGAATTCAAGCTCCTGCTCTACCTCGTTCAGCGAAAAGGCAGGGTGTTCAGCCGCGATCAACTCCTGGATGCTGTATGGAAAGAAGAGACCTTTGTGGAACCCCGGACCGTTGACGTGCATATCAGAAGACTGCGCACGCAGATTGAAGATGCCCCTGCGAACCCCGTCTACGTCAGGACGAGGCGCGGGATCGGCTATTACGTGGAGACCGCATGAAACGCGGGATATTCAAGCGAATATTCATACTGTATGCCGTCATCATTTTGCCGGCGTTCCTCTTCATTGAATTCTCCATCACCAGCGCCATTCGCGAACATTATCTTGCCGGCCAGAGCCCCATCCAGGACGTCAATCACGCGGTGAACGTGATCAGGCTGAACATCATCCTTCTCGTCAGTTTCGTCATTATCGTAACAGGGGCTTTTTCCTTCCGGCAATTCGAATACCTGCGGAGGCTGACACGAGAGCTCAATGACTTTGTCAAATCACTCGTCCACCGGGGGCTCGGGAAGAGGTTGTTTTTGAAAGATGCCGGCGAGTTCACCGATCTGGCCGACAGCCTGAACACCCTTTCGGAGGAGTTGAAGGCGGTCATTGAAGAGCACGAAGAGGAACGAAAAAGGCTGAACGAGATACTGAGAAGCATACCGGACGCGCTTATCATCATCGATAGCAATGGAATCGTTCTCCTCTCGAGCGCCGCAACCAGGGATTTCTTCGGCGATGCCCCCCTCATGGGCAGACCATTCATCCAGGTCGTCCGGAACAGCGAATTCTTCTCGCTCCTGGACGAAGTCCGGACCAGCGGCGCCGCGGGGACGACGGAGTTCACGCTCGACCGGCCCGAGGAGCGCCACTGCGTGGTCCGGATCTCGCCGCTCTTCCATGGAAACGATGTCCTGTCTGGCTTCGTCGCCATCTTCCACGATATCACCCAGCTCAAGAAGCTGGAGCAGATGCGCAAGGACTTCGTGGCCAACATTTCCCACGAGCTCAAGACCCCCATCACCGCCATCCAGGGCTTCGCCGAGACGCTCCTCGAAGGCGCGCTGGACGACCGGGAGCACGCCCTCAAGTTCATCGAGACCATCAGGTCGAACAGCAAGCGCATCAACAGCCTCGTGGACGACCTCATGACCATCTCGAAGATCGAACTGGGCGTCATCGGCGTGGACAAGTCGGCGGTGGCCTTCGATGATATCGCCGACGCGGTCCTGCCCATCTTGAAAGAAAAAGCAACGGCCAAGGGAATTGAGCTCAAGACAGCCATCGCTCCCGATATTGGGACGATCATGGCCGACCGCGACCGGCTGATCCAGATCCTGACCAACCTCGTTGACAACGCGATCAAGTTCACGGACAAGGGCGGAGTGACCTTCGGCATCGGCGAAGAGAACGGCAGGACATTCCTCTTTGTGGAGGATACGGGGATCGGAATATCGGAAAAGCACCTTGCGCGGCTCGGCGAGCGGTTCTACCGCGTCGATACCGCCCGCTCGCGCAAGATGGGCGGCACGGGCCTCGGCCTTGCCATCGTAAAGCACCTGATCAAAGCGCATGGATGGGAAATGAAAATAGAGAGCATGCCGGAGAAAGGGACGAAGGTGAGGATTATTCTTGCCTGAAATCACAGATGAGGGCGTTTTCATTCTGCGGTCCGGTATTTTCCTGTTGACAGGCATCCCGTATATGACTATTATAGTCACATCTATTTATCCATGGAGGTCATAGTTATGAAGACCGCCGCTGTTTCGGAACTCAAGGCGCTGCTTAGTCAATATCTGTCTAGGGTCAAGGCCGGGGAAGAGGTCGTGGTCACCGACCGGGGAAAACCGGTTGCGAAGATCGTTCCCATCCGGCGCACCGAAATGGAAATCGCCCCCCACCTGCTGACCCTGGAGCGCGCGGGACTTGCCCGCATTGGGAAAGCATCCTTGCCGTCTGATTTCTGGACACTGCCGCGGCCAAAAGACCGTAAAGGACTGGCGCTGCAAAACCTGATCAAAGAGCGCGAGGAAGGCAGATGAAGTTCTGGGATGCTTCAGCGATCATTCCCCTCTGCATCGAGGAAATGCAGACCCGTGCGGTCCAGGATATCGCCAGGAAAGACGGCTCTTTCGTTGTGTGGTGGGGAAGCATTGTTGAATGCTACTCCGCCTTTTCCCGATTAAAACGTGACGGAACGATCACACGCGATGAGGATGCCCAAGTACGGGTGGTGCTCACCTCCCTGTCTGAATCATGGACCGAGATCGAACCGAGCGACGACATACGAGACATCACGCAACGGCTGCTCCGCAACAATCCTCTGCGGGCCGCGGACGCCTTACAACTCGCCGCCGCCATCATCTGGACCGACAAGACCCCAAAAGGACATCATTTCGTATGCCTCGACGCAAGGCTGCGGGATGCCGCGTCCAGCGAAGGTTTCTCTGTTCTTCCGGCGAACCTGTAGGCATCCCAGAGAAAGCCTGCCCTCCCCCTCCCCAAGGATATCCTCTGTGTCCACTGTGGTTAATTCTTGACAACACCATAAAGACGGAAATGAGGCCGATAAGAAAAATTTATAGCGTTGTAATATAATTGTAACAATACTGTGGTACAAACTACTATCTTACTCTCAAGGAGAAACCACATGAAGGACGTCAAGCAGTTGTATTTTCTTGCAACAGTGTTCATGGTCGCCCTGTTCTTTGCGTCGTCGCCGGCACAGGCCGAAACCGTTCTGGTCAAGATCGACGGCTCCAGCACCGTGTTCCCCATCACCGAGGCGGTTGCTGAGGATTTCCAGAAAGCCGTGAAAGGCGCCGTGAGGGTGACGGTCGGGATATCCGGCACCGGCGGCGGGTTTAAGAAATTCTGCCGC